>NZ_ACEP01000001.1 GCF_000173975.1 Anaerobutyricum hallii DSM 3353 | reverse complement strand
ATGGTAGTATTTCTTTTTATTTTCGTCTGTTTTCTCTCAAAGAATCAAATAGTTATTTAACAAATTCCTTTACAGAAGCATATACGCCCTTACCGTCTAAGCCATATTTTTCAATAAGCTTAACTGCTGGGCCAGATTCTCCGTAAACATCGTTCACACCAATTCTCTTAACTGGTACTGGATATTTCTCGGAAAGTACTTCACATACTGCTCCGCCAAGTCCACCGATTACGGAATGTTCTTCTACTGTAACAACCTTACCTGTCTCTTTCGCTGCTTCTACAAGAAGATCTGAATCGATAGGTTTGATTGTGTGGATATTGATTACTTTAGCTTCGATCCCATCTTCAGCGAGCATATCTGCTGCTTCTAATGCGGAGCTTACGCAAAGACCAGTTGCTACGATTGTAACATCTTTTCCTTCTCTTAATACAACACCTTTGCCGATTTCAAATTTATAATCATCATTATCGTTAATTACAGGTACTGCAAGACGTCCAAATCTTAAGTATACAGGTCCGTCTAATTCATAAGCGGCACGTACTGCTGCTTTTGCTTCTACATCATCAGAAGGGTTGATGATTGTCATACCTGGGATAGTACGCATTAATGCGATATCTTCGTTACACTGATGTGTTGCTCCGTCTTCACCAACGGAAATACCTGCATGAGTAGCACCGATTTTTACATTAAGATGTGGATATCCAACAGAGTTACGAATCTGCTCAAATGCACGTCCTGCTGCGAACATTGCAAATGTACTTGCGAAAGGAACCATTCCTGTTGTTGCGATTCCGGCTGCGATTCCAATCATATCGCATTCAGCGATACCACAGTCGATGTGACGTTCTGGGAAAACTTTTTTAAACATTCCAGTCTTAGTAGCTGCTGCAAGGTCAGCATCTAAAACTACAAGATTCTCATGTTCTTTTCCTAATTCAATTAACGCATTTCCATAGCTTTCTCTGGTAGCGATTTTCTTTACTTCTGACATAATGCTTCCTCCACTTTCTTTAAGTCTTCCATAGCTACAGCATACTGTTCATCATTAGGTGCAGTACCATGCCAGGATGCCTGATTCTCCATGAAGGAAACACCTTTACCTTTTACAGTCTTCATAACGATTGCTACTGGCATTCCTTTTACTTCTCTTGCTTCTTTAAATGCTGCATCTAACTGGTCGAAATCGTTACCATCTGCTACATTAATTACATGGAAGTTAAATGCTTCAAACTTCTTGTCGATTGGGTATGGAGAACATACATCTTCAATCTTACCATCAATCTGTAATCCGTTGTTATCTACGATTACTACTAAGTTGTCAAGCTTTCTTGCTCCTGCGAACATTGCAGCTTCCCAAACCTGTCCTTCCTGAATCTCACCATCTCCAAGAAGTGTGTAAACACGATAGGATTTATTTCTTAACTTAGCAGAAAGAGCCATACCTACTGCAGCGGAGATTCCCTGTCCAAGAGAACCTGATGACATATCAAGTCCTGGAGTGTGCTGCATACATGGATGTCCCTGAAGGTGGGAACCGATATGTCTTAATGTAACTAAGTCTTCTACTGGGAAATATCCCTTGTGAGCTAATGTTGCATATAATCCAGGTGCTGTGTGACCTTTGGATAATACGAAACGGTCTCTGTCCGGATCCTGAGGATTCTTAGGATCTACATTCATTTCCTCAAAATATAAATATGTAAAAAGATCTGCTGCGGATAAAGAACCGCCTGGATGTCCAGCTTTTGCTGCATGAACGCCTGTGACAATTCCTTTTCTCACTTCATTTGCCATCTTCTGAAGTTCTAATTTGTTCATGGTTTCCTCCTTATTGCCCAATATAATCCCAGAATCTGCTGTACTTCACTTTGCAATGAAGATTCTGAAATCACATCTATATCCTATTCACCAAATACTGCGATATAATCTTTTTTAAACTTCTCAATTCCAGCATCAGTTAAAGGATGTTTGGTCATCTGTTCAATTACTTTATATGGAACTGTTGCAATATCAGCTCCGGCCAAAGCACAGTCTGTTACATGAATTGGATTACGGACACTCGCTGCGATAATCTCTGTATCCAGACCTGCGACAGCAAAAATCTCTGCGATATCACGAATAAGATCAACACCTCTTACACTGATATCATCTAGTCTGCCTAAGAAAGGAGATACATATGTTGCTCCCGCTCTTGCGGCAAGTAATGCCTGATTTGCAGTAAAGATTAATGTAAGATTGGTCTTAATTCCTTCCTGGGAAAGAACTTTACAAGCCTTTAATCCTTCTACGGTCATAGGAATCTTTACAACCATGTTTGGATGGATTGCTGCGATTTCACGGCCTTCCTTAATCATTCCTTCTGCGTCTGTTGTTGTCGCTTTTACTTCACCACTGATCGGGCCATCTACGATAGAAGCGATTTCTTTGATGACTTCATTAAAATCTCTTCCCTCCTTGGCAATCAGAGATGGATTTGTTGTAACCCCGCAAATAACCCCCATGTCATTCGCTTTCTTGATATCCTCTACATTCGCAGTATCAATAAAAAACTTCATTATCTTCTCCTCCGTTTTTCACTCTAAGAATAAAGTAGGTTAACACACTGCTATTATACAAAGACTTCTGCAATCTGTCAATTGGTTTTGTGGGAGAATTCCCTTGCTTGTGGGATTTATTTCGTTTTTGGTTGGAGGAGACAAAAACCAGGAGCTGGATAGTTCAAATATATGACTTTCGTCGCGGCGCTTTGAATGCTCGCTCCCAAATCTCCCTCCTTGATTTGGTTTTCCAGTGATTTTAACTGCTTCTTACAAAAGTAGGTTAGGAACGTACTTATCGGAACCATCCACAGTCAGAAAATAAAAAAGACTTATCATCATATTTGTGGCCTCGGAGCAAGGTTTGGATACGAGCGCATAAGCGAGCATTCAAACCGCCGCGACTAAAGTCACAAATACGATGATAAGT
>NZ_ACEP01000002.1 GCF_000173975.1 Anaerobutyricum hallii DSM 3353 | reverse complement strand
GCATTTTTCAAACACGCTCTAATTCTCGCTTTTTCCAGCTCACAAATCCATACATATCATTTAAGAGAAAAATTGCAAAATTTACTACAACAGGAATGTAAGCAGGATTCTCCAGAGAAGCAAGTACCCAGAGTACAATCAGCACGATATCATTCGCAGCATATCCCACAGCGTAATACGAAGAACGCAGCATAGTAAGAGATGCGGCAATAAAACTTGTCACGATAGACAGGGTACTGAACATAATATTTGGGGTATCAAGCCACGCAAGGATATAATAAAAAATGCCAGTAACGATAACTGTGCTGATAGTTAATCCGATAATGTGCTTTTTATTTAATGTCCGAATCGCCACTTCATTTTCATTTTCTTCGGATGGATTTCGAAGCCAGGTGATTGCTGACCAGGCGGCCATTGGTAAAGTCATTCCGAGGTAGGTGATCATTTCTCCCCAGTAGTGAAAACGGAAAGAAATGATACCATACAAAATGCAGAAAATAATCATTAGAAATTGCGCCCAGACATTTCCCTTTGCGGCAAAAATCAGTGCGGTAACACCAAGGAGTGCCGAGATTAATGTCAATAAATCTAAATCGTTAGTTGCAAGATTTGAAAGAATGACAACAGTAAGAGAAACGAGCCAGAGAAGCCATTCTTTTTTAGTTAATGTTTTTAATGGATTATTTAACATAGAATACGCGGCCTTCATTTCTCGCTGGAGCAGCAGGATAATCGCCATCAGCATAGCCTAAAGCACAATGACCGATTCCTTCATAATCACCGTTAACTCCTAAAGATCTTAAGAGATTTCTGCCCCAGTCAGATTTAAACTCTTCTTTTGCACGATGAATCCAGCAGCTTCCGATGCCAAGTTCATGTGCGGCAAGCATGAGGTTACCCATAACAAGGCTTCCATCGTATACATAAGTTGGACGTTCCTTCTTTGCAAGAACAATCAGCATGGCAGGTGCACCATAAAATGGGTCAAAGCCTTCTTTCCAACCGCCAATCTCACAGTTCATTTTAGAAATTTCGTCACGAAGCTCTTTCTTTGTAACCTGAATGATAATTGGGGACTGTTGTCCCATACCACTTGCAGCATAAAGACCTGCTTCGATAATCTGATCTAAAATCTCCTGTGGAACCATGTCTGGTTTAAATTTACGGATGCTTCTTCTTGATTTCATTTTATTTAATACGTCGCTCATAATATTCCTCCTTGAAAATGTATATTTGATAGCATAGAGCATATTTAAAAATCAAAAAGCAATCTGTATGCTCCAATGCCATTAAGTTCTTAAAAAATGTTACCCTACAATTATAATCGGACATTTATGCTAAAGCAATAGGATTTTGCTGTTTAATTCATTAAGCGAACTACAGACGAAGCCAGTGAACTTCATAAGTCATATTTGTGCTTTTAGTCGCGGCGCGTTGAATGTTCGCTCCACGCGCTCGCATCCAACACTTGCTCCGAGACCACAAATATGGCTTATGAAGTTCACTGGCTTCTGTGCTGTGGCTGAAGAACGTGAATTAGACAGGGAGAGGGGATTTAGGGACAGAAGCTGATGTCTTCTGCTTACTCGAGAATGATTGGGAACAACCATAGGTATGTACATATAACTCATAAAAAGAAAATATATCTTTTTAATGACTATCATCGGAATATTTCAATAATTTCAGAGTAAGTAGTGGGATTCCGTTCTTCTAAAATGTTTACTGTTTCAATTTAGATAAAAGTATCTATCTACAATATTCTGAGAGCAAGCAGAAAACTTCTACCCTCTCCCCCAAATGCCCACAACCACTATTTAATTCAAATAAAATTTAGCCAAAGACAGCCCGGGAAGAGATACGATATCCTATATTTGTGGCCTCGGAGCAAGGTTTAGATGCGAGCGCATAAAGCGAGCATTTAAACCGCTGCGACTAAAGTCACAAATATAGGATATCGTATCTCTTCCCGGGCGTCTGTCTCTTAATGAATTAAATAGTAACTGTTCACAATGATTTCAGAGCAAGCAGAGAACTTCTGCTCTTTTTGGGAACGTCTTATCTTGCCTGCGGCAAACGCCTATTTAATCAAATCTTCGAATGAGACATTGAAAAGATCACATAGAGCTTTGATTTCTATATCCGTTACATACCGTTGTTGCGTTTCAATTCTAGTAATTACATTTTTACCCATATCATAACCAGCAAGCTGTAATTCATGAGCAAGTCCACGCTGGGATAAATGATATTTTTTCCTTAAAGCAATTAAATTAGCACCGATTAGATTCTTTTTACCGGTAGCCGTGAATGGTTTTGGCATAATATCTCACCTTCCGATCAAATTTTGTAATGCGTAATAGCATATTCATATGGTTTTATTTTACAAAATTTGATAATAATACACGGTCGTAAAAGTGAGACAAAGCGGAAAAAATGAGACAAATTTTATTTAAATTTAAATGTCTCTGCTATTCCAAGCCATTTCTGATCTTTTTCACTTAAGGTAAGAGATGTCCCGTCTTTTAAATGATATCCTTTTGCAGTAGCGCAGCCAGAATATTCTCCGACGAGTTCTGGCCATTCAATACCGATTTCTGGGTCGTTCCAGGCAAGTCCGCCTTCGTCTCCCGGATGATAGAAGTCTGTACATTTATAACAGAATTCTGCTGTATCAGACAGAACAAGAAATCCGTGGGCAAATCCCTCTGGAATATAGAATTGTTTATTATTTTCTGCAGAAAGAATTTCACCAAACCATTTTCCATATGTTCCGGAGTGGCTTCGTAAATCAACAACAACATCAAAAACAGTACCGTTGATTACACGGACAAGTTTCCCTTGTGGGTGCTGTTTCTGAAAATGCAGGCCACGAAGGACTCCTTTTGTGGAGGCAGACTGATTGTCCTGAACAAATTCCATTGTAAGTCCGGCTTCTGCCATATCATTTTTATTATAGGTTTCCATAAAATAACCGCGGGAATCACCGTGAAGGGTAGGTTCGATAATACATAATCCTTCGATTCCTCCCACGTTCTTTTTTACTTTAATCTGTCCCAAGAGAGAGACCTCCTTTAATTGAAAATTCTTTTCTATTGTAATACTTCTTTTAAATATCTTTGTAATGCATCTTTCCAATCTGGTAAAGGTGTAAATCCAGCCTCGACCAGTTTACTTTTATCCAGTCTGCTGTTAAATGGGCGGGCTGCTTTGGACATGCCGTACTCAGCGGTTGTGACAGGAAAGACAGTAACATGATTTTCATCGTATTCTGTATGTCCAAGTGCAACTGCCTGACGGAAGATTTCTTTGGTGAAATCGTACCAGCTGATATAACCGCCTTCGTTTGTGGCGTGGTAGTAGCCGTATTTTTCGCTTTCTGCCATATCGACAAGGAGTCTTGCCAGGTCAAAGGTATAAGTTGGAGTTCCAATCTGATCATTAACTACGGTAAGTTTATCGTGATTTTTGCCGACAGTAAGCATTGTCTTGATAAAATTTTTGCCGTTTTGTCCGAATACCCAGGCAATACGGACGATAAAGTATTTTTCTAAAGTATTAGCGACTGCCTGCTCGCCAAGAAGCTTGGTTTGACCATACACATTTAGTGGTTTATAGTCTTTGCAGTCCGGTTTCCACGGTGTAGTTCCCTGACCATCAAAAACATAGTCTGTACTTAAATAGATCATTTTGCAATCAAGTTCTTTACAGGCAGAAGCGATATACTGTGTGCCAGCGGCATTGATTTTGCGTACCGTTTCCTGCTTGTCTGCGTCTTCGGCAAGGTCAACAGCAGTCCAGGCAGCACAGTGAACGACAATGTCTGGTGCTGTCTCTTTTAAAATACGGGTTACAGCTTCCTTATCTGTAATATCTAATGAAATATAAGGCATTTTTGTTACAGGAGAATCATCCTGAATCCCGGAATATTTTGGAGCAATGTCAGATCCGATTCCCTCGTAACTGCGTGAGGAAAGCTCATTCATTACGTCATGACCGAGCTGACCGTTAACGCCTGTTACAAAAAATTTCATGGTATAATTCCTCTTTTCATATATTTACAAATTTAAATATGAAGTCAACAAGAGGATAGATATCTGTTGTTGACTTCACAAATAAAGACTTTCGTTTGTCATGGGCGAAAATTCACTACCCTTAGGTGATAGTAGTTGACATGAAATAGGTGTTCAAAATAAATAATATTTTTTATGCAAGAGTGAGAAAATCAACTAGCGGTTTTTATACATTTTCTCATAGTAATCCTGATATTCGCCGGAAATGATTGTTTCCCACCATTCCTTATTATCAAGATACCACTGAATTGTCTTTTTAATACCGTCTGCAAATTTTGTTTCAGGAAGCCAGCCAAGTTCATTGTGAATTTTAGTAGGGTCGATAGCGTAACGCATATCATGTCCTTTTCTGTCAGCAACATAAGTGATAAGACTTTCTGGTTTGCCGAGTTCTTTACAGATAATTTTTACAATATCGATATTTTTCATTTCGTTATGTCCGCCGACATTATAGACTTCACCAACACGTCCGTTATGGATGATTAAATCAATCGCGCGGCAGTGATCTTCAACATAAAGCCAGTCACGGACATTTTCCCCTTTGCCGTAAACTGGGAGTGGTTTGTCATTTAATGCATTTGCGATCATAAGCGGAATTAATTTCTCTGGGAAATGATATGGGCCGTAGTTGTTGGAGCAACGGCTGATTGTTACAGGCAGCCCGTAAGTTCTGTGGTAGGCGAGAACTAATAAATCAGCGCCAGCTTTAGAACTACTGTAAGGGGAACTTGTATGGATTGGTGTTTCTTCTGTAAAGAAAAGATCTGGGCGGTCTAATGGCAGATCACCGTAAACTTCGTCAGTACTTACCTGATGATAACGCTTGATACCGTATTTGCGGCAGGCATCCATGAGGACAGCAGTACCTTTGATATTAGTATCTAGGAAAACTTCCGGATTTTCGATAGAACGGTCAACGTGACTTTCCGCAGCAAAGTTTACAACCATATCTGGATGTTCTTCTTCAAACAGTTTGTATACAGCGTCTCTGTCCGTGATGCTTTCTTTTACAAAGCGGAAGTTTGGATTATCCATCACTGGCTCTAAAGTAGAAAGATTTCCTGCGTATGTCAGGCAGTCTAAACAAATGATTCGGTAATCCGGATATTTGTTTAACATATGAAAAATAAAGTTGCTTCCGATAAATCCGGCTCCGCCGGTTACAATGATTGTCATAAGTAGATACTCCTTTTAATATAAATTCTCCTGATATTTTCCATCTAAAACATCTTTTAAATACTGACCGTATTCGTTCTTCTTGAGAACTTCGTAGACTTTGAGAACTTCCTCTTTAGAAATCCAGCCATTTAAGTAAGCGATTTCTTCAAGGCAGGCAATTTTGCGGTGCTGATGCTGTTCCATTGTCTTTACAAAGTTTGTTGCATCAACAAGGCTTTCGTGTGTTCCGGTATCAAGCCATGTAAAGCCCTGTCCGAGAAGCTCAACATTTAAAGAATTATTTTCTAAGTAAATGCGGTTCAAATCAGTAATTTCTAATTCGCCTCTGGCACTTGGGGTCAGATTCTTTGCATACTCTACAACACGATTATCGTAGAAATACAGACCGGTTACACAGTAATTGCTCTTTGGATGCGATGGCTTTTCTTCGATAGAAACAGCTTTGCCGTTGCGGTCAAATTCAACAATACCGAAACGTTCAGGGTCATCAACATAATAACCGAAAACTGTTGCACCATTGCCATTTTCCGCATTTTTAACAGCGGCACAGAGACGTTTTTTCAGTCCATGTCCGGCAAAAATATTATCGCCAAGAACCATAGCAACCGTATCATCACCGATAAATTCTTCTCCAATAATAAAAGCCTGGGCAAGTCCGTCCGGGCTTGGCTGTACAGCATAAGATAAATTCACACCAAACTGCTTTCCATCTTTTAATAACTCCTTAAAACGAGGAGTATCCTGTGGTGTGGAAATAATTAAAATATCACGGATACCTGCATTCATTAAAACAGACATCGGATAATAAATCATCGGTTTATCATAAATAGGAAGTAATTGTTTTGAAGTTACCATGGTAAGAGGATAAAGACGAGTGCCAGAACCCCCTGCTAAAATAATACCTTTCATAAAAACTCCTTTCGTTTGTTGTAATCAGAATCTCGATATTTTAATTATAAAAGATGCCCTTAGGGCACCTTCAAGTGGTTTTTCTTGCTATTTAATTCATTAAGCAACTAACAGATGAAGCCAAGAAAGAAATTATCAAATCCAAATAGCCCCCCCTCTCCGTTGCCGAATTGGGTGTGACAACATTCGTATCATATCATAACCGTAGGATATATAAAAGATAAAAAATATTATCAAAACCGATACTTTCTCGGTGAAACCCCATACTTCTTTTTGAAGCACCTATTAAAGTAAGAAATATTGTTAAACCCAGTAGCGAATGCAATATCTAGAATATTATCGGTTGTTGTAGTGAGTAGTTCTGCCGCAATTTCTAAACGATAGTCATTAAGATACTGAATAAAGCTTACTCCCATAGTTTCTTTGAAGAACTTCATAAAGTAAGATTTGCTGTAAAAGCAATAATTTGCGATATCTTCAATCGCAATGTTTTCCTGAAAATTGTTGGCGATATAGGATAATATCGTCTTTATTTTTTTGAGAGATTTTTGGTTGATTGGTTTGATTTTATTTTGCCCGCAGTTTGAAACGAGAGTATATAGTATTTGAAATAAATGTGCCTTGATGGACAGTTGGTAAGCATAAGGGCGTAAATCACACAGGTGATCGATTTCGTTAATGGCGGTGATGACTGGAGGATAATATGGAGTCTGGTTATTGATTACCGGGCAGATATTAAGGCTGCCTGAAAAAAGTGGCTGAATGAATTTGTCATTGCATAAGTCATAACCGGATGATTTTAAAAGGCTGGATTTGAATAGAATATTCTCGTATTCCATAATTTCGTTGTCTTTCTGGCTGATTGCGTGGAGCTGTCCGGGGAGAACAAAGATAATGTCTCCGGCACTGACAGAATAGGTGGTTAAGTCTACACTGACAATACCGCTTCCTTTTTTTATAACAATGATTTCAACTTCATCGTGCCAGTGAAGGTTTACCGACTGAAAATCTAAGGGGATGGAACATAAGTAAGTGTTGTATGGAAAATCGTCTGGAGTATGTATTTTATTTTCGTGATATATTTTGTATTGAAGTTTATCCATTTCTATATTTTGCATGTCGAATTTATGTATTGAATCTGGAGATAAATTCGAGAGTTTCCTTTCTTAATAATATAGATACCAAGCCCGATTAGATATGTATACAGGGCGTATCGTATATATCTCATACCTGTAATACTACATATCTATAAAGTTAAATATCAAAAAAGATAGTATTGTACAATAATATAAGACTGTGCTGCAATAAATCAGTATTTAACAGTATTATAATATAATCACAGTAAAAATACACGAGAAACTTTTAAAAATGATTTTCGAAATTTTTTTATGAGGTTATGTGGAACTTTATGAAGCTATGTGAAATCAGATGCAAGAGATTTCGAGAATACATTATTTTTCAGGGAGGTATTACAATATGAAACTTTCAGAATTTGTAAAAGCAGAGTATGGTAAATCCATTTCAGAATGTACAAATGAGGAGCTTTATTATGCATTGCTTACATTAACAAAGAAAATGGCTTCTGGTAAGCAGCATGGTAATTCTAAGAAAAAATTATATTATATATCCGCAGAATTCCTGATCGGAAAATTATTATCGAACAACCTTATCAATCTTGGGATTTATGATGAGGTAAAGGAAGAGCTTGCACAGAACGGAAAAGATATTTGCGAAATCGAAGAATTTGAAAATGAACCTTCACTTGGTAATGGAGGACTTGGACGATTAGCAGCATGCTTTATTGATTCTATTGCGACTTTAGGATTAAATGGAGATGGTGTTGGATTGAATTATCATTTTGGACTGTTCAGACAGATTTTTGAAAATAATATGCAGACAACAGTGCCGGATCCATGGCTTACAGAGAAAAGCTGGCTTACCAAAACGGATGTGACATATGACATTAAGTTTAAAGGGATGACAGTAAAATCAAGAATGTATGATATTGATGTTATTGGATATAATAATACATCAAATAAATTGCATTTGTTTGATGTAGAGAGCGTGGATGAAAGTATTGTAGAGGATGGAATTAATTTTAATAAGGAAGATATTAAAAAGAATCTTACTCTTTTCCTTTATCCGGATGACAGTGATGAGGCAGGTCGTATTCTTAGAATTTATCAGCAGTACTTTATGGTTTCCAGTGCGGCACAGTTAATTCTTGATGAATGTGTTGCGAAGGGCTGTAACTTGCATGACCTTTCTGATTATGTAGTGATTCAGATTAATGATACTCATCCGACAATGGTTATTCCGGAACTTATCCGTCTGCTTGTGGAAAGAGGTCTTGAGATGGATGAGGCGATTGAAGTGGTAACAAAGAGCTGTGCTTACACAAATCATACGATACTTGCAGAAGCATTAGAGAAATGGCCGATTTATTACCTGAAAAAAGCAGTGCCGCAGCTTATGCCGATCATCGAAGTTTTAGATGATAAAGTAAGAAGAAAATATCATAATCAGGAAGTGTATATTATTGATGGAGAAGAAAGAGTACATATGGCTCATATTGATATTCATTATTCTTCCAGTGTCAATGGAGTGGCATCTTTACATACAGAGATTCTTAAAAACAATGAGCTGCATCATTTTTATGAAATTTATCCGGAGAAGTTTAATAATAAGACAAATGGTATTACTTTTAGAAGATGGCTCTTACACTGTAATCCACAGTTGACAGAACTTATTACTTCTCTTATCGGGGATGGATTTAAGAAGGATGCAACACAGTTAGAAAAGCTGTTAGATTATAAAAATGATGAAAAAGTATTAAAACAGCTTCTTGAGATAAAGTCTGCTAAGAAAATGGAATTAAAGAAGGCATTGATGGAAAAACAGAATGTTACGATTAATGAAAATTCTATTTTTGATATTCAGATTAAGCGACTGCATGAGTACAAGAGACAGCAGTTGAATGCGTTGTATGTCATTCATAAATATTTAGAGATTAAGGCAGGAAAGAAACCATCTACACCGATAACTGTTATTTTTGGAGCGAAGGCAGCGCCGGCATACATAATCGCTCAGGATATCATTCATCTTATCCTCTGTCTGCAGCAGCTTATTAATAATGATCCGGAAGTAAGTCCGTATCTTAATGTTGTGATGGTGGAAAATTATAATGTAACATGGGCAGAAAAATTAATTCCAGCCTGCGATATTTCAGAGCAGATTTCACTTGCCTCTAAAGAAGCAAGTGGTACAGGTAATATGAAGTTTATGCTTAACGGTGCGCTTACATTAGGAACAGAAGATGGAGCGAATGTTGAGATTCATGAACTCGTAGGTGATGATAATATTTATATTTTTGGAGATTCCAGTGATACGGTTGTTGAAAGATACGCGCAGGGAAGCTATCATGCAGCAAAATATTATAATGAAAATACAGCGATCAAAGAAGCTGTAGACTTCATAACAGGAGAAGAATTAAAAGCAATTGGCGATAAAGACAGATTAGAAAGATTATTTAATGAACTTGTTTCTAAAGACTGGTTTATGACTTTCCCTGATTTCGATGAGTATGTAAAGACAAGAGAGCAGGCATATGCTGACTATGAAAACAGAGAAGAATGGGTACAGAAAATGCTTGTGAATATCGCAAAAGCAGGATATTTTTCTTCTGATAGAACGATTGAAGAATATAACAGAGATATTTGGAAATTAGAGGACTAGAGAGTGTTTGAAAAGGATAAAGTTGCTGTGCAATAGCTTAAATAGCCATTGCACAGCAATTTTATTTTAGTAGAATTTTCTTGTTTTTGTACGAAGATTGTAATAAAATGGAAACAACGATTTGCTTACTATAATCATGGAACCAGCAATTATAGATTTTGATTTTATTTCAAAAATAAAATGGAAAGGAGAAGTTCTTGAACATAAATGAAACATTAAAACACTACTTTGGTTACGACAGTCTGCGTCCAGGACAACAGGAACTGATAGAAGGAATTCTACAAAGAAAGGATGTCCTTGGTATTATGCCAACAGGTGCAGGAAAGTCCCTGTGTTATCAGGTTCCAGCACTGATGTTAGATGGAATTACGATTGTAGTTTCACCGCTTATTTCTCTGATGACAGACCAGGTAAAGGCGTTAAATCAGGCCGGTGTGCATGCGGCGTATATTAACAGTTCTCTTACGGAAAACCAGATAAGGACTGCACTTTTCTATGCAGCGCAGGGAAGATATAAGATTATTTATGTGGCGCCGGAGAGGCTGAATACGATACGATTTCTGGAGTTTGCATGCCAGGTGGATATTTCTATGGTGACGGTGGATGAGGCGCATTGTATTTCCCAGTGGGGACAGGATTTCCGTCCAAGTTATGTTGGAATTGCGGATTTTCTTGCACAGTTACCAAAGCGTCCGGTTGTAAGTGCATTTACTGCAACAGCAACGGAACGAGTAAAACAGGATATTATGGGAAGTCTGCGTTTGCAAAATCCAGTGACAGTTGTGACAGGATTTGACCGACCGAATCTGTTCTTTCGCGTAGTGACCCGAAAGGGTGGAAAAGAGACCGACAACAGTGTTCTTAATTATGTCAAAAAGCATGAGGATGAGAGTGGAATCATTTATTGTGCAACGAAGAAAAATGCAGACAAAATATATGGACTTTTGCAGCAGTATGGCATTGAGGCAGGGCATTATCACGCGGGCTTATCCTTAGAGGAACGGAAGAAAAATCAGGACGATTTTACCTATGACCGAATTCGTGTTATGGTAGCGACAAATGCATTTGGAATGGGTATTGATAAGTCAAATGTGCGATATGTGCTGCATTATAATATGCCACAGAGTCTTGAATATTATTATCAGGAGGCAGGGCGTGCTGGTCGTGACGGGGAAGAAGCAGAGTGTGTATTATTTTTTTCTAAGCAGGATATCATGATAAATAAGCGGCTTTTAGAATATAAGAGTACAGAAAGTATAGAGAGTGACCCGCAGGTACGGAGAAACGATTATCAAAAGTTAAATCGGATGATTGATTACTGCGAAACACAACAGTGCCTGCGCCAGTTTATTTTGTCATATTTCGGGGATAACAGTCCATGTACCTGCGATAAATGTAGTAATTGTGTGGTTGTGGAAGATGAGGAAGAGGAAAACTACATCCAGACCAAAAAGGAAAAGAAAAAAGCGTTCCAGCTTGCCAATCTGACTCCGAAAGGGCAGGAATTGTTCGAGCAGCTTCGTAAGTGCAGGACAGAACTTGCTGCAGAAAAAGGAGTTCCACCATATATAATCTGTTCCGATAAGACATTAACAGATATGTGTGCAAAATGTCCTGTAGACAATGAAGATATGGAAACAGTGTACGGAATGGGTGTGCAGAAAATTCAAAGTTATGGGGAACATTTTACCAAAATCATTATAGACTTTTTAGAAGAACAGAGTGCAGCCGGTGGAGCAGATGCAGAAACTCTGCAATTAACAACAGAGTTAACACCAGAACAAATAGAGAAAACAACAGGAATGACAGTAGCAGCCTCTCCTGCAAGAAAAAAGAAACTGCCATTTTATATCGCACCGGGAAAATTAGACGAAGTGGAACTGACCGATACCTGTATGATTTCAGAACTTACGAACCGGATTAACGAACTTTGTGACGAAGAAGACCAGAAAAACCGCAAAAAACTAACCGCAGCATTTGTCAATACCTTACTGATACAAAAAGGATATATTGAAGAAGCAACAGAAGGCGAAGAAAAAGTAAAACATATAACAGAAAAAGGAAAAGAAGCAGGGATACAGGAAGAAGAACGATATGGCAAATATGGAAGAAAGTATTACGCATTAGTACATACGAGGGAGAGTCAGGAGATGATTTTGGGAGAACTCCGAGAGTATTTGGCTGATTTGACGGATGAGTGATAAACAGACGAACTCCAGAAGATAAATAAAGCATATTGGTGACTTTAGTCGCGGCGTGTTGAATGTTCGCTTTCGCGCTCACATCCAACCTGCAGCGACTAAAGTCACAATTCTGAATTCTTTCCTTCCCTGAGGGCGTCTCCCTTGCCTGCGGCAATTCAGAATTTTCCACCCGACTTGTAATATTCCACACACAAAATAATGATATTTAAATATAATTTGATAAAAAAAGCACTATTAGCAAAAACTTTCTACCGCTAATGGTGTTTTTTTGTTTTCTTTTTACGAAAACTATCTTTAGTGAAAAAGCGATTCATGGTATAATCGAACGAGGCAGAAAGTGATGGTTTTTGAATGTCATGTTCTGAAGGTTACGAAAAATACAAAAAATAGGTAAAAACAGTATTGTTTTAAGGAGGATAACGTGTTAAATACAACAAAATCAGAAGAGTTATATAAAGTAGCACTTGACCTGATGCCGGGTGGTGTAAACTCACCGGTCAGAGCATTTGGTGCTGTGGGAAGGAACCCTTTATTTATTGACCATGCAAAGGGTTCCTATGTTTATGATGTGGATGGTAATAAGTTTATTGACTATGTTTGTTCCTGGGGACCTGGAATTCTTGGACATTCTCATCCAGAGGTTCTTGAAGAAGTAGTGAAGGCATGTTTTGACGGTCTTACTTTTGGTGCGCCAACTGGTAAGGAGAATGAACTGGCACAGCTTGTCAAAGATTGCGTACCATCTATGGAAATGATGCGTATGGTAAGTTCAGGAACTGAGGCAACGATGAGTGCGATTCGTGCGGCAAGAGGATTTACCGGAAGAGATAAGATCATTAAGTTTAAGGGATGTTATCATGGACATTCTGATGGATTATTAGTGCAGGCTGGTTCTGCAGCATTAACACAGTCTGTACCGGACAGCAGCGGAGTTCCTGCTTCTTTTGCACAGCAGACTTTAGTTGCTCTTTATAATGATAAGGATTCTGTAAGAGAGTTATTTGAGAATAATAAAGACCAGATTGCAGCTCTTATTGTGGAGCCAGTTGCAGCAAATATGGGTGTTGTTATTCCTGACGATGATTTTCTTCCTTTCCTTCGTGAGATTACAGAAGAGAATGGAACAATTCTTATTTTTGACGAGGTTATCACAGGATTCCGTCTTGGTGTCGGCGGTGCACAGGAGTGGTTTGGAATTAAGCCAGATTTATCTACTTTCGGAAAGATTGTCGGCGGTGGAATGCCAATGGCTATCTATGGCGGACGTAAGGATATTATGAGAAATATTTCCCCGACAGGAAAGGTTTATCAGGCAGGAACCTTATCTGGTAATCCGATTGCGACAACAGCCGGAATCAAGACTCTTGAAATTTTAAGAGACCATCCAGAACTTTATACAAAGATTGAAGAGAATACAAAGAAGCTTGCGGAAGCTTACAAAGTAAGAGCGAAGAAACAAGGTATCAATATTCATGTTAACCAGATCGGTTCTCTTATGAGCGCTTTCTTTACAGGGGAAAATGTAAAAGATTACACAGGAGCAACATCTTCTGATACTAAGGCTTACGCAGATTACTTTAACTATATGTTAGAGAATGGTATCTATGTGGCACCTTCACAGTTTGAGGCGATGTTTATTTCTGCAGCTCATTCTGATGAGGATATTCAGAGAACTATTGATGTGCTTACAAAATAGGAAAGATATTAAATAAAAGATATTATACTTATTCAGAGTAATTGCAAATAGAAATAATTTATAAATAAGAAGTCTGTATTGGAAACAGGGGCGAAATTTTAAAAATAAAACAAGTCTCAAAACATATTTATAAAAATGAATATAACTATAAATATAGTAAATAAGACAGAAAGTCAAAGGAGAAAAAATGGTACATTTTATTGGAGCGGGTCCTGGAGACCCAGAGTTACTGACAATTAAGGGAAAGAAATTAATCGATCAGGCAGATGTAATTATCTATGCTGGTTCTTTAGTAAATAAGGAAGTTCTTGCCGGAGCCAAAGAAGGCGCAGAGATTTACAACAGTGCGACAATGACTTTAGAGGAAGTTATTGAAGTAATGAAAAAGGCTGAAGCTGAAGGCAAGATGACAGCTCGTGTTCATACAGGAGACCCTGCCGTTTTCGGTGCACACAGAGAGCAGATGGACGAGCTTTCCCGTCTTGGAATTGATTATGATGTCATTCCAGGTGTGAGTTCTTTCCTTGCAACTGCGGCAGCTTTAAAGAAAGAATATACTTTACCGGGAGTTTCCCAGACAGTTATTCTTACAAGAATGGAAGGCAGAACACCAATGCCGCCAAAGGAAAAATTAAGAGATTTAGCAAAACATAATTCTACAATGATTATTTTCTTAAGTGTAGGAATGATTGAACAGCTTGCAGATACTTTAAAAGAAGAGTACAGAGAGGATACACCAGTTGCTGTTGTATACAAAGCTTCCTGGGAAGATCAGAAGATTGTTATCGGCAATCTGACAAATATCGCACAGAAAGTAAAAGAGGCAGGAATCACAAAGACGGCTCTTACAGTTGTAGGCGATTTTCTTGGAGACGAGTATGAACTTTCTAAACTTTATGACAAGACATTTACACACGAATTCAGACAGGCAAAAGAGTAAGCCGTGTGGTTTTGCTGGAGGCAGAAAATAAGAAATGGGTATACAGATAATTAGTATCAGTCATAAAATCGCACCTCTTCATGTAAGGGAAATGTTTGCATTTACAGAGGAGCAGCAAAAACATATGATGCAGGAGATCACAGAGCATTTGGAAGTTTCAGAATGTATCGTGTTATCTACCTGCAACCGGACGGAAATGTATGTGTATTCTGATTCGGAAAGCAAGGGATGTGTATTTAATCTGATGGAAGATGTACTGCTTGGCGAGGCAGGCGCACAGGATGAAGAAGATATCGGAAATTATCTTTTATTTTATCATGGAAAAAAGGCGATTCATCATCTGTTTCAGGTAGCGGCAGGGCTTGATTCCATGGTAATTGGAGAAGACCAGATTCTCGGTCAGGTAAAGACCGCACATAAGCAGGCAAGAGAGGCTGGAACAACGGGAGTGTATCTGAATACATTTTTCCGTATGGCAGTTACAGGAGCAAAGAAAGTAAAGACCGAAACAGAACTTTCAAAAACTTCTGTATCAACAGCGACACTTGCACTGAAAGTAGCCGAAGAAGAACTTGGAACTTTAAAAGATAAAAAGGTTCTTATCATTGGTGCGACAGGTAAGATTGGCGGTATTGTTCTGATGAATATTCAATCTCTTCATCAGGCAGATATTTATGTTACGACGCGTAAGAATAAGCTCATCCAGACAAAGCATGGAAATGACGAGTTTACGACAATTGATTATGAAGATCGTTATGAATATTTAGATCAGATGGATGTCGTTATAAGTGCGACATCGAGTCCGCATTACACACTGACATATAGCAAGATGAAAAAGCAGCTTACGACAGCGAAGCGAAGAGTCTTTGTCGATTTGGCTGTGCCGATGGATATCGAAGCAAAAATCAGTGCGGTGGACGATACCTGCTACTATAATATTGATGATTTTACAAGAATCGCAAGGGAGAATAACCAGAAGAAACTGAGAGAAGCAGAGGCCGCATCAGGGATTCTTGATGAGTATGAACTTCAGTTTGAACAGTGGATGGTATTCCAGAAGTCTTTATCCGTTATGGGAAAGGTCAGAGATAACTTTGTAAAAGTAGCAGAGCATAAAGGTGTGGAAAAGGCATTTGACCATTTCTTCTATTGGGTGAGAGAGAATAACACACCGGAAGATTTGGAAACATTTTTCCAGTGCCTGGATCATTAAAAACAGACCAGAATATCGGTTTTAGAAGGAGAAAACAATGGGTAAATTATATGCAGTTGGGTTCGGTCCAGGTGGATATGAACACATGACAGCAAAAGCAATTGATGTAATTAAAAATGCAGACATCATTACAGGATACACTACATATGTAGAGATGTTAAAGAAGTTTTTCCCAGAGAAAGAGTACGTGGCAACACCGATGACAAAAGAGATGGATCGCTGCCGTATGGCAGTTGATTTAGCTGCCGAAGGGAAGACAGTTGCAATGGTAAGTTCCGGAGACAGCGGAATTTACGGAATGGCAGGAATTCTTTTAGAGATTGCCAATGAGAAAAAGGCAGATGTTGAGATTGAGACTGTTCCAGGTGTGACAGCAGCGAGTGCAGCGGCATCTATTCTTGGAGCACCGTTAATGCACGATTTTACGATTATTAGTTTAAGTGATCTGATGACACCTTACTCTCTTATTATGAAGAGAGTGGATTGTGCAGGACAGGGTGATTTTATCGTATGTCTCTATAATCCAAAGAGCAAAAAGAGAGCGGATTATGTAGAAAAGGCTGCAGAAATTCTTATGAAATATCGTGACGGCAAGACTCCAGTTGGTGTTGTTCGCCATGCGGGCAGAGAAGAGGAATCTTCCTATATTACAACACTTGATGCAGTAAAAGATGCACCGATCGATATGTTCAGTATCGTTATTGTCGGCAATTCCAACACATATGTACGCGATGGTAAGATGATTACCCCAAGAGGATATGAAGACAAATACGGATTCGCGAATGTAGAATAAGATGAGTATGTAAGCGTTTTTTTTGCTTACAAACTTATTATACGAGTGGAGGAATAAGATGAAAAATATCATCAAAATCGGAACGAGAAAGAGTAAGTTAGCTCTGATTCAGACCGATATTGTAAAAGATAAAATTAAAAAAGCTTTTCCTGAAATAGAAGTGGAAATCGTAAAGATTGACACAAAGGGAGATCAGATTCTTGATAAATCCCTTACTTCATTTGGTGGAAAAGGTGTATTTACTGCTGAACTTGAAGCCGAACTTCTTTCTGGTGCAGTAGATATTGCGGTTCACAGTGCAAAGGATATGCCGATGGATTTCCCGGAAGGGCTTGGAATCGGTGCAGTCCTTGACAGAGCGGATGTGAGAGATACTTTTGTTACTACAACTGGTAAAAAATTAGAAGAATTAGAGCCAGGAAGCATTGTCGGAACAAGTTCTCTTCGAAGAGAATTATTAATTAAAGAAATTAATCCCTATGTAACGATTAAGCTTCTCCGTGGAAATGTACAGACTCGTTTAAGTAAACTTCGTGACGGTCAGTATGACGGAATTATTCTTGCGGCGGCAGGAATCGAAAGACTTGGATATGAAAAGGAAGAGGGACTTCACTATCAGTATCTTGACCCGGATGTATTTCTTCCGGCCGCAGGTCAGGGAATCCTTGCAGTAGAAAGCCGCGTAGAAGATGCAGAGATGGCAGAAATCCTTGCGGCGATCCACAGTGAAAAAGCAGAATGTCTTTTAATGGCAGAGAGAGCATTTTTAAAGACAATCGGTGGAAGCTGTAACGCACCGGCGGCAGCACTTTGTCGTGAGGAAAATGGTGAATTTTCCATGCGTGCCATGTATGTGAAAGATGGAATTCATAGCAGAAAGACGTATATGACAGTGAATATAGAAGATGCTATAGCGGAAAAAGATGCAGACAGCAAGCCGATAGCTGGGACGGCTGTGGCAGCAGCCGTTTCTGTCGAAGAAGCTGTTAAAACAGACAAAGAGATAACAGAGAAAGATACGGCAAGAAAAAGTAAAGTAGAAATAGCAGCAGAACTTGGTATCAGCGTTGCTCATGAAGTAAACAAAGGCATGGTATATCTTGTCGGTGCAGGTCCTGGTGATGAGGATTTGATGACGAGAAAAGGACTTAAGCTTTTAAGAGAGGCAGATGTCGTTGTATACGATAACCTTGCATCCAGTTCCCTTTTAAATGAAGTGAGAGATGACGCAGAACTTATTTACGCAGGAAAGCGTTCTTCAAATCATCATTTAAAACAGTATGAGACAAACGAGCTTTTAGTGAAGCTTGCATTAGAAGGAAAAAATGTTGTCCGCTTAAAGGGCGGTGACCCATATATCTTCGGCCGTGGCGGTGAAGAAGGACAGGAACTTAGAGAAGCTGGTGTTGACTTTGAAGTTGTACCGGGAATTTCTTCTTCTTATTCTGTTCCGGCATACTGCGGTATTCCAGTGACACATCGTGATTTCGCATCTTCTTTCCATGTGATTACCGGTCATGAAGGCAATCATAAAAATGGTGTGAGTGTATTAAATTACGAGACACTTGCGAAAGAAGAAGGAACATTGATTTTCCTTATGGGACTCAAAAATCTTCCTAATATTGTAGCTTCGCTTATTGAGAATGGTAAAGATCCTGCGACTCCGGTCGGTGTGCTTCAGGAGGGAACAACCGCAAGACAGCGTGTTGCAACAGGAACACTTGCTGATATTGTAGAAGTTGTAAAGCGCGAGGGAATTAAGACTCCTGCCATTACAGTTGTAGGTGATGTTGTAAGTTTACGTCAGGTACTTGACTGGTACGGACACAAACCTTTATCCGGCAAGAGTGTTCTTGTGACAGGAACAACTTCTATGGTAGACCGACTTTCTCCGATTCTGAAAGAGGAGGGAGCAGAGGCCATTTCCTTTAGCTTAATCCGTACTGAAAGAATGAAACTTCCAGAGCTGGATGTCGCATTGAAGGAAATAGATAAGTATAACTGGATTGTATTTACCAGTGCAAACGGTGTGGAATGTTTCTTTGAGGAAATGCAGGAAATCCGAAAAGATATCAGAGATTTAGCGCATGTCCGCTTCGCTGTTATTGGAGACGGAACGAAAAAGGCATTGGAAGAACATGGAATTTTCTGTGATTTTATTCCGACAGCATATTCTTCAAAAGATATGGCAGAGGCGATGGTTCCTCATATCGGAAAAGATGAAAGTGTTCTTCTCCTTCGTGCAGAGGAAGCAAACAGAGTGCTTCCAGATGCATTAGAAGAAGCTGGAATTTCCCACACATGCATTTCTCTTTATCATACCGTAACGGATGAGAGAAAAGCAGATGAATTGAATCGTTTGATTAAGATGGCTGACTATGTAACATTTGCAAGTTCCAGTGCAGTTCGAGCCTTTGTATCTATGGTAGATAATCTTGACGAGGTCAAAGGAAAATATATCAGTATTGGCCCGGTTACAACAAAGACTGCACAGGAAAATGGTCTCTCCATTGCAAAAACTGCTGTTGTATATACAGCAAGAGGTATGGTAGAAACAATGATTCAGGATGCAGTGGAAGAAGGTCAGAAATAAATGAAAACTCAGATAAAACGTTTTTTGTTAACACTTGGCTTTATGACAAGGATTCCTGTCAATGTAGATCTTGGCGAAGTAAAAGATGAAGACATGCACAAAGGATTTTTATATTATCCGGTAGTCGGTCTGATTCTCGGACTTTGTGACATGGCAGTATTTCTTCTTGTAAGTCTTATTTTACCAGAAGTATTTGGAATCCTTTTTGCAATGCTTGCGAACCTCTGTCTGACAGGAGCCTTTCACTTAGACGGTCTTTCGGATACCGCAGACGGAATCTACTCTGCAAGAACGAGAGAACGTATGCTTGAAATCATGAAAGACAGCCGCATCGGAACAAACGGTGCGGTAGCGATGTGCTTTGATCTGGCATTAAAGTTTGCCGGAATTTACTACAGCGATATAAGATGGCTGATGATTCTTCTTATGCCAATCGCCGGAAAAATGGTACAGGGAGCGATTGTGTATAAAGCAATTTATCCTCGTGAAAAAGGAATCGGTATTTATGTAGGAACTGTCAGTCTTGGAACAGTAATCGGAACCGTCATTCTTGGACTTATCGCAATGGTACTTGCCTTCTCCTGCTGGGGAGTCCTTATCTTTGCGATTCTCTTTGGATTCGCTTACCTTTTCCGTGTATATATCACAGGGAAAATCGGTGGAATCACCGGAGATGTTATGGGAGCAGGAAACGAGCTTGCGGAAGTATTATTACTGCTTGTTGTTATTGTTCTTACAAAGTATACAGGAATGACACCATTATCATTATTTCCATTTTAGTTTTTAAAAATGAGATAATGATGAAGGAAAGTTGTAGAAAAAACTATTGATATTTATTTATATATGAAAGTAGAAAAATATAAATTTATGAAGTGGAAGCAAGACTATACAAAAATATGAACAATATATGTTGGTATTAAAGTAGCAGAAGGGAAGATGGTTATGACTCTGGAGGAAGCAATCAAAAAAATTCAGCCGCTGGATGAGGAGGCAATGGAGTACACTCGTGCAAGATGGAATACTCTTGGGAAGCCTCTTCACAGTCTGGGAAGACTCGAAGAAATGGTGACACAGTTCGCTGGAATTTACCGCGATAAGAATCCGCATTTAAGGAAAAAAGCGGTTATTGTCATGGCAGCAGATAACGGTGTTGTAGCGGAAGGAGTTACCCAGACAGGGCAGGAAGTGACAAAGACAGTAACAGAAAATATGACAAAGCATAATGCGACAATCTGTATTATGTCCTCCATGAGTGGAGCAGATGTGTATCCCGTAGATATCGGAATTGCAACGGATTGTGACAATCCGGGTGTTTTTCCAAGAAAAATTAAATACGGAACAGACAACATGGCAAAAGGCCCTGCAATGTCGAGAGAAGAAGCGGTAAAAGCAATTGAAGTCGGCATCGGCATGGTAGCTGATTTAAAAGAAAAAGGCTATAACGTTCTTGCTACCGGAGAGATGGGTATTGGAAATACTACGACAAGCAGTGCTGTCTGTTCTGTTTTACTTGACCAGAGTGTAGAAAAGGTAACCGGAAAAGGTGCTGGTCTTACAAACAAAGATTTAGAACATAAGATAGAAGTCATCAGGCAGAGTATCGCACTCAATAAAGTAAATGCGGACGACCCGCTTGATGTACTTGCTAAAGTCGGAGGTCTTGATATTGCCGGAATGGCTGGCTGTTATATCGGTGGTGCGGCGCTCAATATTCCAGTATTTATTGACGGATTTATTTCATCCGTAGCAGCGTTAATTGCGATTCGCTTAGTACCGGAATGTGCGCCATATCTTTTCCCATCCCACTGTTCTAATGAACCTGCTGGACGTATGATACTGGATGCTATCGGCAAACAGCCATATATCTTTGCCAATATGTGCCTTGGCGAGGGAACCGGAGCGGTTATGGGATTTACGATTGCAGATTATGCATTTAAAGCATACTGGGAATTACCAAGCTTTGAGCAGACGAACTTTGGAACTTATGAAGAATTGAACTAAATATAAAATGCAGGAGGAGAAATGTTAGATAAAATTCAAATCGTAAAACCTGCCGAAATCGAAAAAAGAAGTATGGAAATCATCACAAGCGAATTAAACGGAAGAACCTGGCCAGAGCCGGAGTTCTCTATCGTAAAAAGATGTATCCACACTTCTGCAGATTTTGATTATGCAGATAATTTATGCTTTTCTGAAAATGCTGCGAATATCGGTGTAGAAGCTTTAAAAAATGGAGCACATATCGTAACCGATACAAGAATGGCATGGTCAGGAATCAACAAGAAAAAGTTAGCATCTTTCGGAGGAGAAGCTCATTGCTTCATGTCTGATGATGATGTGGCAAAAGAAGCAAAGGAACGCGGATGCACAAGGGCAGCTATCTGCATGGAAAGAGGAGCGGTTTTAGCAGAAGAGAAAAACATTATTTTTGCTATTGGAAATGCACCGACAGCTTTAATCCGTTTATATGAGCTGATTAAAGAAGGCAAGTTAAAACCAGCGTTGATTATCGGCGCACCAGTTGGCTTTGTCAATGTAGTAGAATCCAAAGAACTGATTATGGAAGCCGGAGTTCCTTTCATCGTTCCAAAAGGACGAAAAGGCGGCAGCAACATTGCGGCAACGATTTGTAACGCGATGTTGTATCAGTTGTAAAAATTATTTTCTAAAAAATGAATTTGAATAAATCATTTTAAGAGATTATTTTCATGAAAATATATTGGAATTGAATTTATGAAAAAACTAAGAGAAGGAGTTTCCACTGGCTCCTGTATGACCGGTGGAGCGGAGGCTTCCGTGATCTGGCAGACAACGGGTAAATGTCCTTCAGTAGTGAAGGTGGATACCCCAATCGGGAAAACACTTTATCTTGATATTATTCCAAGAGAGTTCGGAGTCTGCGGCGTGGTAAAAGATGCCGGGGATGATCCGGACGTAACAAATGGAAGCGAGATTGTCACAAAGGTTGAGCTGTTTGAGGAAGAGGGAGACATTTCCTTTTTCGGAGGAGAAGGAGTCGGCACTATCACGCAGGAAGGATTAAAGATTCCTCCGGGACAGCCGGCGATTAATCCCGTTCCCCGCCAGATGGCAGAAAAGGCAATCCGAAAGATTATCGGCAATAAAAAGGCAAGTGTAACAGTAAGTATTCCCGGTGGAAAAGAACTTGCCAAAAAGACATTTAATCCAAGGCTTGGAATTGTAGATGGACTTTCAGTTCTTGGGACGACAGGGATTGTCCGGCCGATGAGTGAGGAAGCGATGAAAGATTCTCTGATTGCGGAACTTGATATGTATGCAAAACAGGGACATAAAACCATTCTTTTTGTACTTGGAGGAACGGGAGAGAATGCATTAAAAGAACAGTATGGCGAATTTCAGTGCATTTTGCAGGTAAGCAATTACATCGGCTTTATGATAGAAGAAGCGGTGGAAAGAGGCTTTACTGATATTTTAATCGGAGGTTTTGTCGGCAAACTTGTAAAAGTAGCCTCAGGCACAATGAATACGCACAGTCATGTGGCAGACGGGCGAATCGAAACTATCTGTACCCATGCAGCACTTCACGGTGCACCGACTTCCGTTATCAAAAAGATTTATGACTGTCTCACGACAAAGGCAGCAATGAAGATTGTTGAAGAAGAAGGCCTGATGGATATCTGGCCGGACATGGCACAGAAAGCATCGGAGTATTGCGAGAAAACCGCCCACAAAATGGCGAGAGTAGGCATCATTTTCCTTGATGGACAAAATGAAATTCTGGCGGTGAGCGAGAATATAAAAGAAGTACTTTCAGCCTGCAAGAAATGATTAGTAATGTATAGCTTGAAATAATTGCAGAAATCAAAAATGTAGGCGAAATCAGAAAGAAAATAATTGCAGAAGTAAAATAACTGTGGAGGTTAGAATGAGCAAATTAACCGTAGCTGGAATCGGACCAGGTGAAGCCGATTACATTTTACCGGCAGTAATTGAAAAAATGAAAAAAGCCCATACCGTAATTGCGGCAAAGCGAGTTTTACCGATTTTAGAAGAATTGTGCCAGGATGTCAGTGATTCAGCGTCTGTATTGCAGCATGATTCTATATCTTTTTTCGCAATGGGGAAAATTAAAGACACGCTAGAGCAGATTGGAAAAATTCTTTCCGAGGGACATGATGTTGTAATGGCGGTAAGCGGCGATCCGCTTATGTACAGCCTTTATCGCACAATCTGCAATGATCCGATCAGCGAGAATTGGGATATGGACATTATCCCTGGCGTTGGTTCCTTACAGATGCTCGGTGCAGCATTCGGAGAAACAATGGAAGATGCATTGATCATCAGTGTACATGGAAGAGCGAAAACAGCAGGTTCTATTGCACTTGCGGTAACAGAACATCCGAAAGTATTTTTCCTTTGCAGCAAAGAACAGGGCCCGGCATGGCTTTCTCGGATTATGCTGGACTATCAGCTTGATGATGTGACTGTCTGCGCCGGAGCGAATCTTTCCTACGAAGATGAAATCCTTGCATCCGGCACACCTGCTGAAATGGTAAAAAAAGAGTTCCCCTCTCTTTGTGTCGCAATGATTAAAAATCCATCTCCACGCCAGATTGTTCGTCCATGTTTTTTATCAGATGAAGATTTTGAGCGAGATAAAACACCGATGACCAAAGAAGAAATCCGCATACTCATTTTACATAAAATGAAGTTACATCCTGATGATGTTGTGTGGGACGTTGGCGCAGGAACAGGTTCTGTATCTATCGAATGTGCAAGACAGGTTCCATTTGGAACAGTACACAGCGTAGAGCGAAGCGAAACTGCCGTAAAATTAATTTACAAAAACAAAGAAAAATTTTCGGCAGATAATTTAACCGTCTACGAAGGGGATGCGGCCGAAACCGTAGCAAAGCTGCCTGAACCTGACAAAGTATTTATCGGCGGCAGCGGCAAAGAAATGTCTCAGATATTAGAGACAATCGCGGCATTTCCTAAAAAAATAAAAGTAGTCATTTCTGCGGTAACAATCGAAACTATCGCAGAAACCAATGAACTTTTAGGAAAATACGCCCCAGACTTCGATGTCATTCAGGCGACAGTCGGACGGGGAAGAAAAATCGGTAGCTATCATATCATGGATACGAATAATCCAGTAATGATATTCACAGCGTACATTTAAAGGCTATATGATAATGTATAATTATACAGTGCAGAATATTTTGCATTGTAGCCATATAATATATTCAAAAAAATGAATGTGTAAAAATGTAACAGTCTGTTTTTGATTGTTATCAGGGAACAAACAGGAGAGAAAAAATGGGAAAAAAAGCATTATTAGTAGTGAGTTTTGGAACAAGCTTTGAGGAAGCACTTCCAGCAATCGTCAACATCGAAGAAACCTGCAAAAAGGCATTTCCGGACTATGACTTTTATCGAGCATTTACATCTGGAATGATTATCCGTAAATGGGCAAGAACAAAAAATGTCATTATCCATAATCCGGATGAAGTGATGAAACGACTGGTAGCAGAAGGTTACGAAGAAGTAATCTGTCAGCCAACACATATTATAAATGGACTGGAATATGACAAAATGATGAATATGCTTTTAGCATATAAAGATCAGATTCCAACAATCAAGGTTGGAAACCCCCTTCTTACCGAAGAGGAAGATTACAAAGAAGCCTGCGAGATCGTTATGCAGGAATTAGAAAAGCCATTAGCGAAAGACGAAGCTTTTGTATTCATGGGACATGGAACAGAACACTTTGCCAACAGCGCATACAGCCAGTTTGAAAACATGCTCAGAGACCTTGGACATGAAAGCACATATGTCGGAACCGTAGAAGGATTCCCTGGTCTTGATTACGTTATCCGTCGTTTGAAAATAAGAGATATTAAAAAAGTATATGTTATGCCCCTTATGATCGTAGCAGGCGATCATGCCCGAAATGACCTCGCCGGAGCCGAAGCCGACTCCTGGGATTCCATCTTAAAAGCAGACGGATTTGAAACCGAGGTTATAATGAAAGGTTTAGGGGAAATTGATGCGATAGCAGAAATGTTTGTAAAACACCTGAAGAAGGCGGAGTCTTTGTAAAATGATTTTAGTTCCAGAAGGGAAGAGTAGACAATGATTAACTATACCCACCAATAGATTTATATAGACAGGATTTTTGACGAAGAAAAAGAAAGTAGTTTGAGTTGGATTATCTGTAGTGAAATTTTCAAATGAATATAAAAGAAGATATTTTGTGACTTTGTGCTGTGGAGTTTTGACTGTAGACTCGCGAGCTCGTTTTCGAGCGAGTCTGTACTATCAGGCACAACGGAACGTTTAGCACAACGGAACAAAAATAACTTCTTTTATATTCATTTGAAAATTGGGTTCAAACATAATAACTCAAACGATTGCTTTTTCTTTCTCAAAATCCGTCTGGAAAGGAAGATTATGAAAGGCAAATTATATGGAATCGGAGTTGGCCCTGGTGATCCAGAGCTTTTAACTCTGAAAGCAAAAAGATTAATTGAAGAATGTGATATTGTTGCAGTACCGGTGAAAAAAGAAGGCGAAGATAGTGTCGCTTTAAATATTGCAAAAGGTGCTGTTAAGATTCCTGAGGAAAAGATTCAGGAAATCGTATTTACAATGGCAAAAGATAAGACAAAGCGTGAGGCTTGCCGTCAGGCGGCTGCCGAAGAAATTATGAAGTTACTTGATGAAGGAAAATCAATCGCGATGCTCGCGCTTGGTGATATTGGAATTTACAGTACTTATGCATATGTTCATAAACGTTTGTTGAAAGAAGGATATGATGTGGAAATGGTTTCCGGTATCCCATCTTTCTGTGCTGGAGCAAGCAAGGCTGGTATTTCTATCGTAGAGGGAAATGAAGGTTTTGGTGTAATACCATCTCTGAAAGGAATTGATCAGGTAGAGAAGACTCTTGGTGTTTTTGATAACCTTGTTATTATGAAGGTTGGAAGTCATGTGAAAGAAGTGTATGATCTATTGGTTGAACGCGGCATGGAGAATAACGCATTGATTATCAGCAATGTTGGAATGGACGGCGAGTATGTTGGTCCGCTGATTCCTGACCGCGAGTATGGATATTTCACAACAATGATTATTAAAAGTGAGATGTAATTATGAAATATAATGTTTTGGTGATTGCCGGGACAACAGAATCAAGACAGGTGATTGAGAAGCTGCTTGGAGAGAATCCAAATGAAAGGATTCTTGCCAGTGTGGCTACGGAACTTGGAAAGGAAATGCTTCTTGAATATGACATTGATGTTCATGTAGGAAGGCTTGATCAGGATGGTTTTCTCGCACTTCTTAAGGAGAATCCATGTGAAAAGATTATTGATGCTTCCCATCCATTTGCAAAGATTGTATCGGAGACGGTGAAAAAGGTGGCAGAGTCAGCAGATATTCCGTATGAGCGATATGAGAGAACAAACCTCCAATATGATTATGAAGGCATTGTTCATGTAAAAGATGTACAGGAAGCGATTACCCTTTTAAATGAGTTGAAGGGAAATGTTTTTCTTACAACAGGAGTGAACACAGCGGCAGCATATATGTCCGGTGTAGAAAATGGAGCAGAGCGCCTTTTTATCCGTGTGCTTGATAATGTTTCATCTCTGGAAGGATGTGCAAAAGCTGGTTATCCAGAGGGGCATGTTTTCGGGAAAATGCCTCCTTTTACAGTTGAGGATAATGTGAGGCTTATCAGGGAAACAGAGGCAGAAGTACTTGTTTCGAAAGACAGTGGAAAAACGGGTGGCGTTGATGTGAAAGTGGAAGCCTGCAGGCAGACAGGGATTAAGATGATTCTTATCGACAGACCTAATGCGCTCTAATATAAAGAAAGTAAAAAGTCTTGGGAAAGTGATATGGAGGTGTATCAATATATGGAAAATGTGAAACCGATGCCGCGAGTTTTGATTGCAGGTGCAAATAGCGGTTGTGGAAAAACCAGCATTACCTGTGGTATTTTGAAGGCTCTTGTGAACCGGGAACTTCATATTCAATCCTATAAATGTGGGCCGGATTACATTGACCCTATGTTGCACAGTCATATTACAGGAAGGAACTGTCGGAATCTGGACCCATTTTTTTCTACAGGAGAGGACTTAAGGTATCTTGTAGGAAAGGATAGCCAGGATGTGGATTTTTCTGTGACAGAAGGTGTCATGGGTTATTATGATGGTGTTGGTATCAGTTGTGAGAAAAGTACATGGACAGTTTCAAAAGAGACGGGAACACCGACCATTTTGATATTTAATGTGAAGGGAATGTCTCACACGATGATTCCACTTATAAAAGGAATGGTAGAATATCAGGACAATCCGATAGCTGGAGTTATTTTAAACCGATGCAGTAAGGGAATGTATCAGTTGATGAAGCCGGAAATTGAAGAGAAACTTGGAATTTCTGTTGTGGGATATTTTCCACAAAAAGAAGGAATTTATATCGGCAGCAGGCATTTGGGACTGATGACCGCAGCAGAGATTGATAATCTTGACGAGATTTTAAGTCTTCTTGGCGAGACGGCGGAGGAGTGCATTGACCTTGATCTACTTTTAGAAATCGGGGAAAAGGCCGAACCTCTTACAGCGGTAAAAAGACCGGAAGTTCCAGCGGAAAAGCGGGCGAAAATCGCGGTTGCGTGGGATAAGGCATTTTGTTTTTATTATAAAGAAAATTTGGAGATTTTGGAGCAGCTTGGAGCGGAACTTTGCTATTTTAGTCCGGTAAATGATGTGCAGCTTCCAGAGGATACGGATGGGATTTATCTTGGCGGCGGTTATCCGGAAACGTATCGAAAGGAGCTGGCAGAGAATCTTTCGATGAAAGAATCTATTTGTGAGGCAGCAAAAGCAGGCAAGCCGATTATTGCAGAGTGCGGCGGTTTTATGTATGTCTGTAATCATTTAGTGGAAACGGATGACAGTTCGATGGATATGCTTGGTCTGATTGATACCGATGTGCATATGACAAAGCGTCTGTCCATGCAGTTTGGCTATGTGACACTAAATGCGCTTTGTGATACTGCATTTTTTAAGAAAAATACGAATATTCGCGCCCATGAGTTTCACTATTCAAAGGCAGACAAAAGAGGCGATTCCTGCGAGATTAAAAAGTATTCCGGAAAATGCTGGAACGGTCTTTATGTAAAAGAAAATATCATGGCAGGATATCCGCATTTTTATTTTCATAACTGCAGGGAAGTTGCAGAACGATTTGTAGATATGGCAGAGAAAATATCAAAGAATTTGAGTATGTAAAAAGCATAAGAGAGGAAACAGAATAATGAGACTGATTTATGCGATGTTACTCGGATTTATACTGGATTTAATCTTTGGAGACCCACATGGGCTGATTCATCCAGTACAGATTATCGGGTGGTTTATCGATAAGTTAAAAAAAGGCATGCAGCATATGATTTACGGCTGCAGCTATGAAGAAGTGAGAGAAAAAGAAATCGAGAGAAAAGCAGGAGTAGAAAAGACAGCAGGTTTCTTCTTAATGCTTTTTATTGTAGCAGGAACATTTGCCGTTGTTTATGGAATTTTATATGTGGCAAATCTGATTCATCCGGTTCTTCGCTTCTGTTTAGAGACATTTTTTATTTATCAGATTCTTGCGACAAAGAGTTTAAAAACAGAATCTATGAAGGTCTATAAAAAGTTAAAAGAGGGAGATCTTATCGGAGCAAGAAAGGAAGTTTCTTATCTGGTTGGACGTGATACAGAGAACCTCGATGAGAGCGAAGTGGCAAAGGCAGATGTGGAAACTATCGCGGAAAATACGGCAGACGGTGTTATTGCGCCAATGCTTTTTATAGCAATCGGCGGCGCACCGCTTGGTTTTGCATACAAGGCAGTCAATACGTTAGATTCGATGGTTGCATATAAGAATGAAGAATTGATAAACATTGGGTTTTTCTCTGCAAAAATGGATGATATCTGCAACTTTATTCCGGCGAGATTTGCCGCAGTAATGCTGATGATCGCCTCACTTATTTTACGTTTTGATTTTAAGGGAGCAGTGAAAATATTTAAAAGGGATCGTTTTGCACATTTAAGCCCGAACAGTGCGCAGACCGAGGCAGTAGCGGCAGGTGCATTGCAGATTCAGCTTGGGGGAACCCACAATTATTTTGGAAAAGCAGTCGTGAAACCGACAATAGGGGATGATATCCGTCCAGTAGAGTATGAAGATATAAAAAGAACCAATCAGTTATTGTATGTCAGCGCAGTTTTATCGATGGCGGTATGTTGTCTGATTACATTTTTGATTTATGTGCAGTTATTTTAAATACTTAATATATAATAACCAACGATTTAGAAAATTGAGGCTAAAGTTATGAAGAAGATTTCACACGGAGGAAACATTTACAAGAAAGCGAAGGAGATGGGGATTCGGGAGGAAGATATCCTGGATTTTTCCGCAAATATCAGCCCGCTTGGCTTGCCGGAACATATTCGCAAGGCAATGATAGAAGCGATTGATGGAACAATAAATTATCCAGACCCTGATTGTAGTCGTTTAAAAGAAGCCATCAGTAAGCAGGATAATGTACCAGAAAGTCATATTACCTGTGGAAATGGAGGGGCTGACCTTTTATACCGTCTGGCATTTGGTTTACATCCAAAAAAAGTATTGCTTCCGGCTCCGGCTTTTGTGGAGTATGAGGAAGCATTGTCCGCAGCAGGTGCACAGATGGAGTACTATCTTATGCGTGATGATTTTGTAATCAAAGAAGATATTTTAGAGCAGATAACGGAAGAAACGGATTTTGTTGTTATCTGTAATCCAAATAATCCGACAGGAATTCTTACAGAGAAAGAATTGATTCTTCGTGTTCTTGAACGGGCAAAAGAGACGAATACCTTTGTGATGGCTGATGAATGTTTCTTAGAAATCTGTCAAAATGAGAGTGAATATACAGTAAAGCCTTTTATAGAAAAATATGAAAACCTTATTATTTTAAAGTCATTTACAAAGTTATATGCGATTCCGGGAGTGCGGCTTGGCTACATTCTTGCAGGAAGTGAAGATGTGATTGCAAAGGTAAATCGCACCGGACAGGCCTGGTCAGTAAGTCATATTGCACAGTGTGCGGGTGTGGCGGCACTTTCCGATAATGTATACAAAGAAAGGGTAATAGAGACGGTGGCAGCGGAACTTTCTTATATGAAGAAAGAGTTTTTTAAGCTGCCGGTTATTTTGTATGATGGAGCGGCAAATTATCTGTTTTTCCAGACACCGGGAATTACGGATTTAGATAGACGATTAGAAAGTTATGGAATCATGATTCGAAACTGCAGCAATTATGTGAATCTTGGAAAAGATTACTGGCGTGTGGCGGTAAAATCTCATGAGGAAAATGAAAAACTCATAAAAGCATTACGGATGATTTTGAAAGGGGAAGAATAATGGCAAAAGCAATTATGATACAGGGAACGATGTCGAATTCAGGAAAAACCTTTGTTACAGCGGGACTTTGCAGAGTATTTAAACAGGATGGATATAAAGTAGCTCCTTTTAAATCCCAGAACATGGCATTGAATTCTTACATTACAAAAGAGGGACTGGAAATTGGACGCGCGCAGGCAATGCAGGCAGAAGCGGCAATGATAGAGCCGACACACTGGATGAATCCAATCCTTTTAAAGCCAACAAGCAGCATGGGTTCCCAGGTTATCGTAAACGGAGAGGTTTATGATAATTTAAGTGCGCAGGAATATTATAAAATGAAAGATAATCTCGCACCGGAAGTCATGAAGGCATTTAATCATCTCTCCGAAGAAAATGATATTATCGTTATTGAAGGGGCAGGTTCCCCAGCCGAAATCAATCTTGCTGAAAATGATATTGTAAATATGGGAATGGCAAAAATGGCAGATGCGCCGGTTATTCTTGTTGCAGATATTGACAGAGGAGGCGTATTTGCTTCCGCATATGGAACGATTAAGTTACTTCCTGTGGAAGATCAGGAGCGTTTTTGTGGAATTGTCATCAATAAATTCAGGGGTGATGTGGATATCTTAAAACCAGGACTGGCTATGCTTGAAGATTTGACAGGTAAACCGGTACTTGGTGTTATTCCAATGGAAAAAATTGATGTGGACGATGAGGATAGTTTATCTGACCGCTTGAATCAGAAAACAATTACCGAGGGAATTGATGTTGCCGTTATCCGTCTTCCTCATATATCTAACTTTACCGATTTCAGTGTTTTTGAATTAATTGATGGAGTTTCTCTTCGTTATGTTACCGATAAAAAAGAACTTGGAGACCCAGATCTGATTCTTCTTCCGGGAACAAAAAATACAATGGGAGATATGGAATGGCTTATCGAGAGCGGATTAGAAGGTGCGATTATCCGCGCAGCAAGAACAACAAGAGTTATCGGAATCTGTGGAGGATTCCAGCTTCTTGGTAAGGAAATGCATGACCCGGACGGAGTAGAACATGGAGGGGATATGCGTGGACTTGGGCTTCTCGATACCAAAACAATATTTAAAGAAGCGAAGACAAGAACGAGAATTCATGGACATATTTCTGAAGAACACAATATTTATAACCTTGATAATCTATCCGTAGAGGGTTATGAGATTCATATGGGAACAACAGAAAATCTTGGGGAAGCAATTCCAATGATTACTCTTGAAGATGGAAGAACCGATGCATATATGACAAAAGACGGCCGTGTATGGGGAAGTTATCTGCATGGAATCTTTGATAATGAGGACCTCGTATTTGCTCTTGTGCAGGATATTATGAAAGAAAAGGGAATTAATCCTGCAGAAAATCATCTTAGTATAGCGGAATACAAAGAAATACAGTATAATAAGCTCGCAGATTTAATTCGAAACAGTCTGGATATGGATGCAATTTATAAAGTATTATTTGGAGAGAAGAAAGAGATGGTTCGTTGCGCTGGAAAAAAAGATGATACTTCTGGAAAAGGCTTAGTTCATATTTACTGCGGAGACGGCAAAGGAAAGACAACGACCAGTGTTGGTTTAACGGTCCGTGCAGCAGGAAGCGGCAAGAAGGTTCTTTTCTATCAGTTCCTTAAAGATAACAGTTCCAGCGAAAGAAATATTCTCGAAAAAGTTCCTGGGATCACTTTAGTAAGAGGAAGAGAAATGCAGAAGTTTACATTCCAGATGAATGAGCAGGAACTTGACGAACTTCGTATTTATAATAATGAAATGTTAGACAAGCTTTTTGAAATGGCGAAAGACTACGATATGTTAGTTATGGATGAAAGTGTATATGCGATAAAAAGTAATCTTCTTGACGAGGAGAAATTAATCACACATCTTGAAGAAAAACCAGTTGGTTTAGAAGTTGTTCTTGCGGGAAGAAATCCTTCACAGAAATTAATGGATCATGCAGACTATGTTTCCGAGATTCAGAAAGTAAAACATCCATTTGATCACGGTGTAAGTTCCCGTGTAGGAATCGAGCTGTAGCAATGGCATATTTTCCGATATTTACACAAATCGATGGAAAACGATGCCTTATTGCAGGCGGTGGAAAAGTTGCAGCGAGAAAGGTATATACGCTGCTTCAATACGGTGCAGATGTTGTAGTAATGGCAGAAAAAGTGTGTGGAGAAATCAAAGAAGTTTTACCTGAGGAAAATGTTTTTGAAGGCGTTTTTAAATATATTCATAAAAATAGATGTAATAAAAATGAATGGGATATAGATGAAAATAAATATGATACAGGTGGAAATATTTCTAATACAGAGTTGGAAAACACTCTCGATAAAAGATATAGTTCTAATAGTAATCTAAAAAACATTTCTTATGATTTGGAAATCTCAGAGAATTTACTGGAAAGTTTATCAGCAGATTTATCAGAAGATTTATTAAAAATCAGAAAAAATATCTTTTTAGAAAAGGAAATTGGCAAAGCTTTTCTTGTTGTAGCAGCCACAAGTAATCGTGAGGAAAACCATCATATTGCAGAACTTTGTCACGCTTATAATGTCCTTGTAAACGTAGCAGATTCTGAAGAAGAATCCAGTTTCATTTTCCCATCGGTTGTCCGCAAGGGAGATATTAGCATTGGGATTAACAGTGGGACAGGAAGTCCGACCGTATCCAAGCACATTCGCAAACAAATAGAAAAAGCTGTTCCGGATTATTATGCAGATATTGCAGTTTTTATGGGGAAACTCCGCGAGTATGTAAAGGCAAACTTTAAAGAAGAATCGCAGCGGCGGTATATTTTAAAAACAGCGGCAGCAGAGGCATTTGCAGAAGAAAGAGTTCTCACCCAAAAAGAAATAGAAGAAATAATAAGGCAGGGACAAAAATGATTGAATTAGTAGAAGACAAATTAGACATAGATACCTATCTCGAACTTCGCCAGTCCGTTAATTTTAGAAAGTTAACAAGGGATCAGGCGAAAAAGGGACTTAGCAACAGTATGTATACATTAGTTGCATTTAAAGACGGAAAGGCAGTCGGCATGGGCAGAATCGTAGGAGATGGAGCGATTATCTGCTATGTACAGGACTTGATTATTCGTCCAGAAGTACAGGGCGAAGGTATCGGTGGACTTATTTTGGAGACTTTGAAGAAATTTGTCATTCAGGAAGGCTATGAAGGAACAACAATGATGTTCGACCTGATGTGCGCTAAAGGAAGAGAAGAATTTTATAAAAAGCATGGATTTATTGCCAGACCAACCGAGGACTTAGGTCCGGGGATGATTCAGTTTATTCAGATTGGGGAAGAGGGGTAGAGCGTGTTTGAAAAATCTCCCGCAAATTGTAATGCACATCTTACAGAAAGCATTTTTCAAACACACTCCAGTAAAGTTGCTTTTTACATTCAGTGTGGTAAAATATAAGCGTTAAAATTGTATTTTTTGTAGCTATTTGGGATTGTGTCATTTTACTGGATATATGGCTTAAGATTACAGAAGCAATATGTTTTGTGTTTAGTAAAGTTCTGGATAGTTGTTATGTTTTAATAGTATTTATACAGATAGGAGAATATATTATGATTAGAAGAAGACGTCTTCGTGCAACAGAAAACTTACGTGCATTAGTTCGCGAAACATCGGTAAGTGTATCCGATTTAATTTACCCATTATTTGTTATCGAAGGAAATGATATCAAGAATCCAATTGATTCTATGCCAGGAATTTATCAGTATTCCCTCGACCGTATAGATGAGGAATTAGACCGCATTCGTGAGGCAGGAGTAAAGGGAGTTCTTTTATTCGGAATTCCTGCACATAAGGACGAATGTGGAACAGAAGCATACAACGAACATGGAATCATTCAGGAAGCAATCCGCTATATTAAAAAAGTATTTCCTGAATTAGTTGTAATCGCTGATATCTGTCTTTGTGAATATACTTCTCACGGACACTGTGGACTTATCAAAGATGGTATCATTTTAAATGATGAGACACTTCCTTTACTTGCAAAAACTGCCGTAACATGCGCCCAGGCAGGAGCAGATATGGTAGCACCATCTAATATGATGGACGGTCACATCGCAGCAATTCGTGAAGCTTTAGATGAGGCAGGATGCAAGATGACACCAATCATGGCTTACAGCGCAAAAATGGCTTCCGGATATTATGGACCATTCCGTGACGCAGCTCATTCTGCACCAGGATTTGGCGATAGAAAAACATACCAGATGGATTACCATAATCCAAGAGAAGCAATGCGTGACATTCAGGATGACATTGATGAAGGAGCAGATATCATCATTATCAAACCAGCACTCGCCTTCCTGGATATTTTAAAAACAGCATCCTGGGAAACAGACATGCCACTCTGTGCATACAATGTAAGCGGCGAATACTCAATGGTAAAAGCTGCTGCTGCAAACGGATGGATTGACGAGAAAAAAATCGTTATGGAAAATATGATCGGAATGAAGAGAGCCGGAGCGCAGATGATTATTACATATCATGCACTTGATGTGGCAAAATGGCTGAGAGAAGAATAGAGATTTGCTGCAGGCAAGGGGGATGCCGCTGTAGAGAATGAGGTTAGTCGGATTGCCAGAAGAAGTATTGAGAAGAACCACTAAAAAATTTATTGATTTTGTTCCGTTGTGCTAAACGCTCCATTTTGCCCAATAAAG
>NZ_ACEP01000003.1 GCF_000173975.1 Anaerobutyricum hallii DSM 3353 | reverse complement strand
ACGAAAGCTTTTATATTTTATCACACCACTTTGTTCTTGTCAAGAACTTTTTTTAAAAACTTTTTTCATCTTCTTTCGAAGATTTTTGTTTTTCGCGATGCGAACTTTTATATATTATCACATGATTTTTAATCTGTCAAGAAGTTTTTTCGTTTTCTTTTAGGATTCTTGTCATTTTTCTTTCAAAAATGAGTTTCTCATGTGCAACGCATATTATATTATCATAACAGTAGAGTTGCGTCAAGCATTTTTTGAAGATTTTTTTATTTTCTCAGAAAGTACTAGATATTGTACTTTTTTGTATTTTTCCACTTATAATACACATTCTCTTTGCTATATTGATATATTTTTATCATTTTTATTCAAAATAGCTTAAAGCACTTTATTGGCGTACAATCTATAACGTTTTCCATTTAAATTGATTCTATCATAACTCCCTTTATGATAAAGTAATATTTTAAATCTAATTTTTCGTATGCTGCCAATATAATTATCACTCCCCTTCGGGTTTACAAATTTATATTAAATCAATTAAAACTTTTCCCTCTCGTAACGCCTTTTGTAGCAACTTTTCAATTTTTGCTTTTTCTGCTGGAAGCACTAAGATCTTTATTGTTTTTCTGATTCCCTCGAAAGTTGCTGGATACACTTTTCGCAGATTTCTTCCGGCAAAATAAATCTCTCTCAAATGCTCATTTTCTGCAAATGCTTTTTTCCCTATGGAATGAAGCTTTATATCATCACCTTTTCCTAAAACAATTTTTTCCAATCGTTTACAATTCATAAATGCTCCATCACTTATTATACGGACACAGTTGGGCAAGATAAGCGTTCTCATTTTAACACAATTACAAAACGCCCGGATTGCGATTTCTTCTATAAAATAATAGTAATCTCCTATCTGCACTCGTTCTGGAATCTGTATCTGGCTGGCATCTTGTGTATAAGACAACAGACGGACACTTCCATTCGTTATTGATGGATTTAAAATCTGATAACTGTTTCCATCTACTTCAAAAACTTTTCCGACAGGATTGGAAAAATCCCAGCTTGCGTAGATTTTTTCGTTTTGTGTCACTGTTTCCGGATGGATATTCCACTGTAAAGTGTACCCTTTTTTTCTTAGTACAGGATAGTCTATTATGTCTCCATAATGATAGATTTTTTCTTCTACCAGGCGTTCTTTTAGCTGTTCATAAATGCTCACCTTATATTCATTATAAACAGAAGAAAATACAGCATGAACCTCTGTGTTTTCTTTAATATGATCAAATGTATTGTCCCAGCCATTAAATATATAATGATATACTTCATCTTGCTGTTTTGCCGGAACTTCTGGCTCTTGTGCTGCCTGTCCATACAGAACATTTTCTTCTTTCAAAAGGGTTCCGTTCTCATGAAAAAAGCGTACCACAAAAGAACGCTGCCGCTCCTCAAAGACGGCCTTTGCCATCGTGTCTTTTTCTATATGGGAAAGGTCATTATTCCATCCTTTAAATATGTAATAGTACTCCTCTGTCTGCGGTTTTTGCGGGCGATAGGGCTGTGTTGCCGCCTGCCTGTAAGGAACTGTCTCTGTTCCAAGCATCTTGCCATTTTCATGGAAATACATGACCAGATATTCTTTCGGTACTTCCTTATAGACTGCCTTTACTACAAGGTTTTCTTTTACACTGGAAATGTCTTTATCCCATCCCTGAAACTTTATCTCATGATGCACAGACTCCCCCCGTTTTTCAGGCATTTCAGGAGGAAGAGCCGCCTCTTCGTGAGAAACAAAAGAAGTCTTTAAGACATTGCCCTCTTCATCCTGAAATACAACAATATGCTTTTTTGCTTTCTTTGTTTCTGCCAACGTCATTTCCTCCTGCAAAATATCCTATTCTTTATAATTTACTTTTTAGTATACAATAATATCGTAAGATTTCTCAAAAACTTCCCCAGCTTTCAATGCATTAATACCTGGTTTTTCAGAAAGTTCGCCCTCAAATCCTCTGTTATCACAGCGGCCGCACCACGGTTCTAAGCACACATATGGCGCACCTGGTTTTGACCAGATTCCGAAGTTCGGAAATCCTTTGCTTTCTAATGCAATATATGGTTTTCCATCAGGAAGTGCAAGTGCCGCCCACTCAATCTGTCCATTGTCAAATACGAGAGCGTCTTTATCAAACATATCTTTTTTTAATGCATACTTACTGTTTGTTAATTTTAATTCATAAGTTTTATCTGCGATTGCCGTTCCACTTTCTGTGTCTAAAAGAACATAGGAAAGGCTCTCTGTTCCTTCCTTAAAAGCAAGAGAATAATCTTCAAAATCAGTATCTGGCAATACATTTACATTAAATGCAGGATGTCCGCCGATTGTAAAATACATTTCTTTATCGCCTGTATTTGTTACTTTCCATTCTACAGACAAACGTCCGCCCTGTAATCTATGTGTGATTTCTAACTTAAAATCAAATGGATATTCTTTTTTTGTTGTCTCATTCGAACTTAAACGATAAGTCACAAAATCTTCTCCTGCCGCTACCTCCTCAAATTCTGTATCTCTCGCGAATCCATGCTGACCCATTGGATATTCTTTGCCATTATAAGTAAAATATCCGCCATAATACTTTCCTACATTTGGGAAAAGTACGGGTGCATGACGGTTCCAGAATGTCGGGTCTGCCTGCCATACAAGTTCTCTGTCATTCTCCTTGTCATAGATACTGCTCAGTTCTGCCCCATGAGCAGCAATTGTTACGGATAACTTTTCGTTTTCGATTGTGTAAGTTGCCATTCTGTTTCCCCTTTTCATCAGTTTTTATTTGTAATTGACATAAAAAAGCCCGGCAGACCTGTTAATCTGCCGGGTCTATTTAAAGTATATCACATATGCCAGACTAATCCAAATCAAAAAGCTGTCTTGGCTTTAAGCTTATTGAAGCCCAGGTTTCTTTGTCGGCTTTTGAGCCGTACAGGATGACTGTACTTTCATAGAGAATCTGGTTATTCCTACCTGTTAACTATTTATTTAAAAATTTACCATATCACCTATTTGATTGTCAATTATAACTTCAAAAAAATGTCAAAATTGTGAAAAATTTAAAGACGAAGCTGGGAGTTATCCTTTTTTCTGAAAGACGTAGTAAAACTGCTCGGACGTCTGTTGTTAATGAATTAAATAGTAAAATCCTGTTGATTTTATTCCTCATTTATATGATAATATTCTTGGCAGATATCCTCCGTGAATCTGACCTTTAATTTAAGGAGAATCGAAAGATGAAAAAATTAACAAGACAGGAGAAGCATGAGCAGTGTATCCGTGAAATCCGTGGAACGCTAGTCGTTGTCGCAATCTGCTGTGTATGGCATATTTCCAGTGCATTTTTACTGAATGGAACCGGGCTTTATTTTCTTGGTATGCCGGCATGGTTTAGTGTGTCTACTTTGGGAACGATTGTTCTTTCTCTCCTTGGAGTATGGTATTTACTCAAGAAAGTATTCATTGACTTTGAATACGAGGATGAAGAGGAAGGAGGCGAGGAATAATGTCCGCAAGTCAAAAGATCATTCTTACTATTTTTGTTATTTACCTTGCCTTAAATGCGATTATCGGTATTGTATTTAGTAAACGTCAGGGAAATAAGCAGAACGTATCATCTGAAAAGAAGTTTTTTATCGGCGGAAGAAATATGAACGGTCTTCTTCTGGCTATGACAACAATGGCAACCTACACTTCGGTAAGTTCCTTTATTTCCGGGCCAGGTGCGGCAGGGCTTACTTATGGATATGCCCAGGCATGGATTGCCACAGTGCAGGTTCCGGTTACTTTTTTAGTTTTAGGTGTGCTTGGTAATAAGCTGGCTATGGTTTCAAGAAGAACAGGAGCTGTCACAGTTGTTGGTTATTTAAAGGCCCGTTATAAGAGTGATGCGCTGGTTATTATCACAAGTTTACTTATGGTTGCTTTCTTTATGGCACAGATGATCGGACAGTTTACTGGCGGGGCAACTTTGATTTCTTCTATTACAGGGCTTAACCATGTTGTTTCCCTCTTAATTTTTGGTGCGGTAGTAATTATTTATACCTCTTTTGGCGGTTTTAGCGCGGTTGCCATCACAGATACAATTCAGGGAATTGTTATGTGTATCGGTACTTTCCTGTTTATTTTCTTTGTATTAAAAGCAGGCGGCGGGCTTTCTGGTATTGATGCCGGACTTGCCAGAAATCTTCCTGGTGTATATGATGATCTTTTTTCTGTGTACACTCCGGGTACTTTGATTAGTTTCTGGGTTCTCGTAGGATTTGGTACTCTTGGACTTCCACAGACTGCGGTTCGTTCGATGGGATTTAAGAATACAAAGAGTCTTCATTCTGCGATGTGGATCGGTGCGTTAACCTGCAGTTTCATCATTGTTGGTATGCATATGGCTGGTACATGGGCTGGCGCATTAGTAGATACAAATAATCTTCCTACTTCCGATTATTTTATTCCTTACATTGTTCAGAAGATTATGCCAGTAGGTCTTGCAGGAACTTTCCTTGCCGCTCCTATGGCCGCCGTTATGTCTACAGCCGACTCTCTTCTGATTCTCGCATCCGCGGCTATCGTGAAGGACTTATGGCGTAACTATGTGGTAAAAGATAATCCGGAAAAGATTGCTTCTTACAATAAAAATGTTGGAAAGTTAAGTACACTCGTTACTTTTGCTTTCGGCGTTGTTATCATTTTACTGACAATCAATCCGCCAGATATCATTTTCTTCCTGAATCTTTTTGCTTTAGGCGGCCTGGAATGTAGCTTCTTCTGGCCTCTTATTGGTGGATTATTCTGGAAAAAAGGAACGAAACAGGCGGCAATCAGCAGTTCTATCGGTGCGGCTGCCACATATGTATTCTGTTACTATAATGTACACGTAGCGGGAATTAATGCGGTTGTGTGGGGACTGCTCGCGGGTGCGATATTGTATTTTGCTGTAGGAAAAGCCACGAGCAAGAATGGACTGGATGCAGATATTATTAAGAACTGCTTCTAGAGCGTGTTTTTCTAAAAACAGACGAAAATAAAAAGGGACTATACTATCAAATGTGACTTTAGTCGCGGCGGTTTGAATGCTCGCTTACGCGCTCGTATCCAAACCTTGCTCCGAGGCCACATTTGATAGTATAGTCCCTTTTTATTTTCTGTTTTTCAAAAACTCCTTTATACTGTTGTTTAATATAATATCTGCATCCTATCCTGTGAGGACGAGTAAGCAAATATCTTGTAAGATTCCTCAATTCCTTCACAGACAGAAACTAAGAAACAATCACTCTTTACAGATATCTGCATACTGTCCTTTGGTGATTTTCAGCAGGTCATCTGGTTTACATTCTACCTGTGTTCCTATCTTGCCGCCGCTTACCATGATGACTGGATTGTTTTGTGCAGTTTCGTGATAGGTGGTGACAAACTGTTTTTTCATTCCGACTGGAGAACAGCCGCCTCGGATATATCCTGTAATTTTGTTAATGTCTTTTACATGAATCATCTCGATGGATTTTGCACCTACGGCTTTGGCCGCCTTTTTTAAGTCTAGTTCTTTTGCTACAGGGAGTACAAATACGAAGTATTCCTTTTTATTGCTTACAGTTACAAGAGTTTTAAAGACATAATCAGGATTCTGGCCTGTTAATTCTGCTACCGTCACTCCATCTACTGCCTCTTTTCCATGTGGATAATAATGTGCTTCATAAGGCACTTTTTCTTTTTCGAGAATACGCATTACGTTTGTTTTTAGTTCTTTTTTCATGATGTCAATTAAAACGTTACTTAAAATTTATTAAAGGTTATAAACAGTAACTTACTCCTTTCTTATTTTTATTATCGGAC
>NZ_ACEP01000004.1 GCF_000173975.1 Anaerobutyricum hallii DSM 3353 | reverse complement strand
CTAGCATACTGCCTGTGCTGCCACTCCAAGAAATTCAGAAACATACGGCGTTGCCGGATTGTCATAAAGCTCTCCGATCGTGCCAATCTGCTGAATACTTCCATCATTCATCACAGCGATGCGTGCATCTGTATTCTGGATATCCTCACGATTATGTGTTACATAAATTACTGTGATATGCATCTGGTCATAAAGCTTTCTTACAAGCTTCTGCATATGTCTCTTCACATCTTTGCTAAGACTGGAAAATGGTTCATCTAACAGAAATACCTTTGGCTTTTTAACCATAGCACGTCCAAGAACTACTAATGCTCTTTCCTGCTCATCTAAATCTTCGGTCATCTTATCAAGAAGATGTCCAATTTTTAAAACTTCTGTAACCTCTGCGATTCTCGCATCAATCTCTCCCTTTGGTAATTCCTTTAATTTAAGACCGAATGCAAGATTATCATAAATGTTCATCTGTGGATATAACTTTCCGTTCTTGAAAATCATAGCCATGTTTCTGTCGATGGATGGAACTTCATTCATGCGCTCCCCGTCAACGAGCAGCTCCCCATCTGTAATATCCTCCACACCAGCAATCATTCTTAATACTGTAGAAATCCCGCAGCCTACTGGTCCGGCAAATATCATAAATTCTTTATCATCAACTTCAAGGGTAAAGTCCCTGATTGCATTGACCCCGTTATCATATGTTTTGCTAAGATGTCTAAGTGATAAACTAGCCATAAATAACCTCCTAAAAATAAGTTCATGCTACAAACATTTTGTCCTCATATATCATACCTAAATTTTGTAAATAATTCTAGAAGAAAACTCACGAAAATAGAGCCGGTATTTCGGCTATATTGTTAAGCATATTTTATCTATTAGACATATTTACCATTTTCGATGCACAAAAAATAAAAAACACACCTAATATTGTACATGTATTAAAGCAATTTTTAAAAAAAGACACTTTTCAATTTTATTTTTGTGAAAAATGTCTTCTTTTTCTTTATATTTTGCTACTTTTTTAACAAATAGCTGTTCTATTTTACTAATATTGTCTTCTTTTTTCTAAAGTATTAACATTTTCTTCCTGTACGTCCAAAATATTTTCTTCCGAACTGTCTTCTGGTTTCTGTTCAGATTCTTCTTCTGAAGCCTCATTCAAAACTTTTTTCTTGAAAACAGACCCGACAATGGTGTTCTTAATCTTTTGTTCCTTTTTAAACCAGGAATAAATTCCTTCTAAATGAAGCTTCTCTACCCAGGATGGAATCTCCTCCGTTTCTTTACGGATAAGCGGCTGAACTGACTCAATCAGAATACAAAGACGTGTATTCATCATAGCGGCATGCTTCTCCATAAACTTCATCTGGCGCTCTGCTGGAATACATACAAAAACGATATCCGGGATGCACGCATTAATTTCATTTACAATGCGGTCTGCCTCTCCTTTCGTCTCCTTTCGCATGACATTGCCATGTACTTCGATATTTCGGTAAGACTCCTCCATATATTCTTCCATGGATTCTAAATAAGATTCCTGTTCCATGACCATATAAATACTTCGCCCTTCCCGGTTTATCTTAGAAAACAGCCTTTTTAAATAATTATCAGCAAATTCTCCAATTCCTTCTGGTATCTGTCCATTATCCTGTCTGTGATGTACTGCCATCTCAATATGGCGGTCTCCTGCTAATATGAGATTACAGGACTTCACATACTCAGCTGACTGCTCATTATTTTGACATAACAGCGAACTGATGGCTGATAAAAAATAGATTACAGGAAGTCCCTTTCCACGCATCAATTCCATTGATACATTGACCGCCTTGTCCACCCGCATCACTGATACATCTATACCAAGTACATTTGCCTTTTTGTGGTAACGATCTTTCATGTTAAGGTTCCTTTCTTTTCTCTTCTAAATCGTCATGTTGCCATCTATTCCTTACTGCTCAGAGTCAGAACCAAAGTCATATCCGCCAGAAGTTGTCGTGTCATCATCGTCCCCCACATCTGTGGAATCTGTAGAATCTGTAGAATCAGATTCATCATCCAGTGAAGAATCGGTAACTGTCTCATCTTCTGTATCTGTGGTACTGTCGCTTCCCGCCGGAACATTGGTACTGTCTGTTCCGATATAAATCTGAATATCTCCACCTGTAGAAATAGAATCTACAACATTAATCTCTGCATCTGGGAAGTAAGTAAGAAGATCCTGTCCCATTCCGTCCTGTGTAACATTAATTCTTGTCTGTGAAAGAGGTCCCTCTTCCTGATAGGAATCTACAAGGCTGATACTGTAACCTTCGCTTTCTAAATAGGACTCCCACTGTCCAGCCAGTCCAGAAACATAGGCTGCATTATAAATCTCAATAGAGTAATTTTTAGAACTTTCTGTACTTCCTGTTGCTGCTGATGTACTCGTTGTACCAGTAGAACTCTTAGAAGAACTACTCTGGCTATAGGCTTCGGCCTGCTTTGCAAGCCCTGCTACCTGCAGCTTCACCTTCTGAGAATCTAATGTAAATATTCCTTTTGACTCGCTACCCTGCATAATACGAATTGTGAGTGCATCTGTAGTAAGATTCTTTAAAATATCTTCTGTAGAAGTAAGTCCACTCTTGCCCTCTGCAGTCACAAGACTATCATACTTCTTCGCAATCGCAGAAGTACTATTCTTAGAAAGAAGTGCCTCCATATAACTTGTCAGATACGTATTCACTCTCTCTAAACGACTTGACTCCTCTCCGTCTGTTCCATCCATATAAGTAAATAATGCATAGGCTGTCGTTCCATCAAGAATAACATCACCTGCATCAATTGTCTGTAAAATATTCTCTGTATCACGGTAAGAAATCGCATTGTTAAAATGATAACTCACTCCGCCCGCCACATTCAAAAGCTTCTTAAAGTTTGTGCTTGAGATTACATCATATCCTGAAATCTTTGCTCCACTGATGTCTTCAACAATCTTTGCAAACATCTCATACTTCTTATCACCAAAAGCGCGGGCAACATCTGCCATATTTACAGAACTTCCGGCTTCTGTCATCGTATTCCTGATTTCTTTAAGAAGTGTACTGCTTACAGATACCTGCGCATTACATGGAAGTAAGAGAACATCCATGGCTTCGGTCTTTGTATTATACATATTCAGCGCCGTATAATCTTTATTATTCATATCATCATGGACAAATACAAGCGTATTCTCCATGTTCTTATTATCAACTGTTGTAGCTTCAGTGCTATCTTCTGTTCCGCTTTGATCTGTCTCTTCTTTTACCGCTTTCTTTACACTTGTAAAGCTTCCGGTCAGATAATAAGTCACTCCCTCAAAAGAGCCAACTGCAATGGCTGCCATTAAAACGAGAACAACACATAATCTTAAAAGGAAAGAGAAAAATCTTTTTATAAGACTTGGCTTTTTCATCATAGCCCTCCTGTTTTATTCTATGTTGTCGTGATTGTGATTCGACGGATTACTCCGTATTTCATTTGTTAAGTATAGCAAAGTTCTTTTTTTATTGCAAGTTTTTACTGTTTAATTCGTTAAGAGAATGACAGAGGCCATAGAGCGTGTTTGAAAAATGCTTTCTGCAAGATGTGCGTTACAATTTGTGGGAGATTTTGCCTGAATGAGGGCGGCGTAGTGGGCTACGTCAACTGAATGAAGGCAAAATCTCCCACAAATTGGGGCGTGCAGATTGCTGGAATGATTTTTCAAACACGCTCTATGGACACGCTCCCTCAAATCTTCTCCTTTACTATATTAATTCAGCAAAAGCACAGCTCCCTGACTTGCGGCAACTCAAAATCAAATCCATCCACCGTCAAAGCGTATAATCTGCCCAGTAAGATATTCTGGGGATTCGGTAATCTGGTAACAGAAAGCGGCGGCTTCTTCCGGAGAGGCAAAGCGTCCGTAAGGGATTTCTTCGGCAAGCGAAGCCCGTTCTTCTTCATCAAAACAGCGATTCATATCAGTATCGATCACACCAAAACTAACTCCGTTAACGGAAATATGTGAAGGGGCCAGTTCTTTAGCCAGAGCCTTTGTAAGAGAATTGACGGCACCTTTTGAGGCAGAATAAGCAGCTTCGCAGGAAGCACCGACTTCTCCCCAGACAGAAGAGACATTTAGGATTTTTCCACTGTGACAGTGTACCATATGAGGAATCACAGCTTTTGACATATAAAATACAGAGTCAAGATTTGTTCCCATAAGAGTATGCCATTCTTCCGAACTCATATCTGATAAAAGGCCGATATGAGCGATACCGGCATTATTAATTAACAAATCAATCTGTCCGAAAGTATCTAAAGTTTTTTGAACAATAGTAGCAGCCGTCTTTTCCTCGGCGACAGAACCAAGACAAGTAATAACCTGCGTCTTTGTAGAAAGCTCCTTTTCTACGGCAGCCAATGCTTCTTCATTATGTCCGCCATTCAGCATAAGACAATATCCTTTATCGGCATAAAAACGGGCAAGCGCAAGGCCGATTCCACGCGTTGCACCAGTGATAATTACTGATTTCATAAAATACTCCTTTTTATCAAATTCACTTACTATACCACAAAAGGGGGACGGTGTTACTATTTATGACAATCCGGCTACAGTGGCATCAACAGTGGTGTCTCCTTTGCCATTCGGCAAATCAGAATTCTTGTGTTTCTTCTCTGAGCCAGCCGGCTTCTTCTTCTGTAAGATATGGAGCGATTGTCTCAAATACTTTCTGATGGTATTTGTTGAGCCATTCTTTTTCTTTTGTACTGAGTTCTTCGGCTATGATTGCTGAACGTTCAAACGGTACAAGGGTAAGTGCGTCAAAACATAAGAAACTACCATAATCATTTTCCATGTCCTTCTGGCATACGATCATATTTTCCAGGCGGATACCGAACTTGCCTTCTAAGTAAATGCCTGGTTCATCGGAGGTTATCATTCCTTCTTCGAATACGCAGTCATTTCGTCCATTTACGGATGGACGATAACGGAAACTGTTTGGTCCTTCGTGAACACTTAAGAGATAACCTACACCATGTCCGGTTCCATGATTGTAGTCAAGACCTTTTTCCCATAATGGAGTTCTTGCAAGAACATCAAGGCTCTGTCCGCTACATCCCTGTAAAAAGCGAGCCATTTCTAACTGAATATGACCTTTTAATACCGTAGTATACATTTCTTTTTCTTCCTGTGTCAAGCTGCCAAGAGCAATTGTTCTTGTAATATCGGTCGTTCCCTCAAGATAATGTCCGCCGGTATCTGCCAGTACAAAGCTTTCTGGTTTCAATTCTACATCTGATTCTTTCGTAGCGCTGTAATGCACGATTGCTCCATGTTCTTTGTAAGCAATGATTGGCGCAAAACTAGGCTCTACATAGTGTTCCTGTGTATTTCTGAACTGTTCTAACTGCTCTGCTGCACTGATTTCTGTTATTTTTGTTTTTCCTATCTGGGACTTTAACCAGTAAATAAACTTTGTAACAGCAACACCATCTTTTATATGGGCATTTCGTTCATTTTCCACTTCAACAGGATTCTTTTTCGCTTTAAATAAAAATGTTGGATTAACACCTTCTATTTTTTTCACTTTCTCTGGTAATGAAGATACCAATGCCGTGTTAACCGCTGACTTATCATAATATATGGATGCATCTTCTGGCAGTTTCTTTACATCTTCATAAATCTGTGCATATGGAGCTGCCTTAATACCCTGCATATCTAACAAAATCTTTATTTTTTCAGAAAGGCATTTTTCCTGTACATACCAGGTAAGTTTCTTCTCTCCTAGTAAAAGATAACTTAAAATAACCGGCGTGGATTCTACATCATTTCCACGCATATTAAGAAGCCATGCAATATCTTCTAATGAAGTAAGTAAGAAATAATCTGCTTTCTTTTCTACAAGGAATTCCCGTACACGCTTAATTTTACTCTCGCTGCTCTCTCCCGCATATTCTACTGGAAGCGGCCATACTGGCTGTGCAGATAACTCTGGGCGATTTTTCCATACAGCTCCTGTAAGATCAATGTCTGTACGAACAGCAACACCCTGTGCATTTAACTGTGTGATTAACTTTTCTGCAGAATCTTGCATAATACATCTGCCGTCAAATCCGAGAGTTTCTCCTTTCTTTAATGTTTGTTTTAAATATTCCTCTATTGCAGGCACTCCTGGCTGTCGTTCCTTCCGAAGCATAATTCCTGAACCTTCTAACTGCTTCGCCGCCTGCAGAAAGTATCTTCCATCCGTCCACAGTCCTGCTTCATCCAGCGTAACTACCAGAGTTCCTGCCGAACCAGTAAAACCAGAAATATATTCCCTACACTTAAAATAATCTCCTACATATTCCGAACCATGAAAGTCACTTGTAGGAATCAGGCAGGCATCTACGCCGGTCTCACGCATTTTTTCTCTTAATAGTTCTAATTCCCGTTTCATTTTTGATCTACTCCTATAAATCTACTTAACATATTTCATAAGTTTCTTGTAAACTTACTCATTTTATCATGCATTACTTTTACAATATATTTTAATATACTTTTCCCTGAAAAAAATACGCTGCCTCTATAGAACTACTATGTTATCTACAATAACCCCTATAGGTGCAGCGTTTTTCTCTTTATTCTTCTGATGCAGCGTCCACGATAAGCTGTGCACACTTCTCAATACCCAGACTTCCTCTGTTAAGAGCCAAGTCATAATTCTGTGCTTTTCCCCAATCCTGACCTGTAAAATACTTATAATTCAGACCTCTTCGCACATCCATATCTTTTACGCGGTTCTTCAGCTTCAGACCAGCTTCACCGTAAATCTCCTGAATACGATTCTCTTTTGTCTCTTCATCTGCATATAAAAATACTTTCAGACAGTCTTCTCTGTCTCTTAAAATGTAATCTGCACAACTTCCAACGATAACGCATGGTTTTGCAGTTGCAAAATCTTTGATTACCTTTTCTCTTGTCTTCCATAACTGAACAAGCGGAGAATTAGAATCTTCATCAAGACCAACAAAAGAGTATGCAAAACGCTGGTCAGCAGATGGTGCAAACTCACCATAGTGTTCTACATACTTTCTCGTAAGACCAGACTCTTCCACTACCTTTTTAATAATGTCTCTGTCATAAAATTGAATACCCAGTTTCTGTGCTACAAGCCTGCCGATTGTTCTTCCGCCACTACCAAATTCTCGGCTGATTGCGATAATATTCTTCTTCATTTTCTGTCCTCCCTGTACTGTAAAATAACCTCAAAAATCATCTGTCCCTAGTATATAATATTTTATCAAAAATGCAAAGGAGATTTACTATTTAATTCATTAAGAGACAGACACCCGGGAAGAGAGAAGATATCCTATATTTGTGACTTTAGTCGCGGCGGTTTAAATGCTCGCTTTATGCGCTCGCATCTAAACCTTGCTCCGAGGCCACAAATATAGGATATCTTCTCTCTTCCCGGGCTGTCTTTGGCTGGATTTTGTTTGAATTAAATAGTGGTTACGGTAATTTGGGGGAGAGAGTAGAAATTTTCTGCTTGCTCTAAAATTATTGTGAACAGATGCTTTGCATTTAAATTGAAGTTATAAAGGTTGAAAAGGGAAATTGAAGATTATTTCTTGCTCCGATATAATATAGTCAAGTCAAATCATCCCCCTATTCCCAGTTATTCTCGAGTAAGCAGAAGACATCAGCTTCTGTCCCCAAATCTCCTCCCCCTGTTTAATTCACTTTCTCCATCCACAGCCCAGAAGCCAATGAACTTCATAAGCCATATTTGTGGTCTCGGAGCAAGTGTTGGATGCGAGCGCGTGGAGCGAACATTCAACGCGCCGCGACTAAAAGCACAAATATGGCTTATGAAGTTCACTGGCTTCGTCTGTAGTTCGCTTAATGAATTAAATAGTAACCCACTCCATTAAATTGGGGATTTCTTTTCTATAAATTCGTCCAGAGAATGCCTCATGTGGTAGTGCAATAAAGTTTGTTTCGTCAGCGCAGATAGTTTTGTATATTGGATCTGCTATGACTGTTTTTGCTTCTGCTATTGCCGCTTTTATCTCTTCTTCCGATGAAAAAAGCAATACATTTTCCCCAATATATTCTGGTTCGGTTTCTAGTGGGCAGATGACTGTAGCATCTATTCCCTGTTTGAGTGCCATCGCTGCTTTTAATGACTGGGAAATGACAGATTCGCCTATGATATAAATTCCGTTGGTTGCCCTGCTTATGCTTTTTCCTGATGATGTTACAGAGAAATATGCTGCCTGTGATTTTCCCGTCCAGGCGGCATCTATTAATTTCTCGGCAATGATACCTGCAAAGCCTTTGACTGGTGTACCGATGACATACGGTGTTGAAAATCGTTCTTCTAATACTTTTGCGGCTGGAAATCCCACGGATGAAATAACGAGGTTCACATCGGCTTCGCCGGCTTTTTGTATGTCTTCTATGCTACTTCCCATCGCAAAGGTGCTAATGATTTCAAAGTGCTTGCTTAAGAATTCTTTTATGGAATCTAAGGTGGAGTTTACGGAAAAATCAAGTGGGGTTGCTCCTAAAATGTTTATTTTTATTTTGGAATTACTCTGTTTTGATTCTGTATTTTCTATTTGCTTTTGTTCCGATTGGTTTAACTTCTGCTGATTTTTCTTCTTTGTATAAGCTACAGATAATTCGTTTGATACATTTTCTATTTCTATTCCATTTTCTTTAAAATGCCCATTTGCATTTGTTGGAAGTACTAATTCTCTTGCTACTGTCTCCAGCGCCATTCCTGCTCCGCTTACATAGCTCTGCATCCCACTGGTCGGGAAATAAAAGACTGGGATTTGTGTCTGCTTTTCGATGACGCGGGCGATTCCTTCAAAGTCGGTTCCGGTCATTAAGGGAATTGGGGTGCGTACCAGGGCAATGAAACAAGGTTTTAATTCTTTGGCTGCCCGCACAATGTCATTGATGAATTTATCATCATTTCCCATAATAGCGTCCATCTGTGAAAGTCCGGAAATAAATACGAGGCTGTCCATATCATACCAGCGTGGTTCATCGTGAGTATTATAGGTGGAATTGCAGCCGGACGGGTCATGGATAACGACCATGCCGCCAAGTTCATAAAGGGCAGAACATACCCCTGATACATCTGCTGTATAGGTTGATAATGTTACCGATACTTGTTTCATAAATAAATCCTTTCATTTATATACAGCTTTCACATCCCAAGCCTTTTCGGACTACCAAATCTTTTGTGTCCTTTTTTGTCTGATAGGCTTGCTGTATTTTCTGGCAGAGTTCACAAATACCATCATAGCCATGCAGCCCTCCGCCTTCTACCATATTTACAAAATGCTCTGTTCCTGAAAAGTAAGCGGCTTTCTGACCGATTGCCAGTATTTTTTCCTGTGGATTTCTTGGATATACCCGCATATTTGGATGTATCGTCGCACATACTTTTAAATTAGGAGCATTTTCTTTTAACCAGAGATAGTCTTCTTTTTCTTCTGCCGAAAAAGCATCCGTGAAAATTCTTTCTACCGAAAATCCATGGGAAATCAGTAATCTTGTAAGTCCTAAAAGTCTTGGAACAACGGTGGCATCTATGGTGATTTTAGTATCGCCAACAAGCTCTTTTGTTTCCTGTAAAATGCGTTCGCACCGCTTTCGTAACAGGCTGGTATCTGGCATCACCGCTCCCGGCATTTCTTTTACGAGGCTTTTTAACTGTGCATTAATTTCATCATAATGAAATGAAAATGGAAGATAGAGAAACTTCATGCCAAGTCGTTTAGATAACTGTTCTGCACCGTACTTTGCAAGTGGATAGCAGGCAATATTTAAGAAACTTTCTGACATGGATAAATATTCTTCGTACCCCTCGCACTCTGTAATGTCTTTTACCGTGTATCCTGCTGCCTTTGCGATTGTCTTTAATTCGGTTTCTTCTCTTGTCGGAAAATCATTTCCGATAATATTTATCTGTTTTAAATTCTTTTCCCGCATGGGAAGTGGCTTATATAAAGCATTTCGCAACTTCTGGTCCGGAGTCAGCCCTTCCTTTTGCATAATCGGATCCATGTAACAATCCACGAAACACTGTTCTGGAAAGCGACTTCTTAGCGTATCATAAATATAGGCCAGGTCGCATCCCATAAAATGATGCACACAAACCGTAAATAAAAGAACAACGGATGGCTTCTTCGGCAATTTGTGAAGAATATCACTGACACCTTCAATGACAAGATCCTCCATCTGCCCGTTGAACAAATCTTCTTCCTTTATTTCTACAAAAGAAAAACGGTCTCCTGCGTTCATTTCTGCTGCAGTCAGAATAACACCTCTGTTACAGTTTGCGCCGCATACATAAATCTGGTGAGAACCTGGCAGGAGCATTCCCATATGTACAATATTCCATGTGCCGTGTGCCGGGCTGTTATATTCAAGTCCCGGGACAAAAGGCAGCGGCCATGCCGCATCCTGAAAAGGAATCTCCTCCTGTAAGGAAGGTGATAATTTTTCTTTTATCTGATTATTCCATTGTTCGTCTTTTGCTTTTCCGTGAAGCATTTTAAGCAAAATAAATCCCTCCCTGTAAATCCTTCATATTCAACTTCTTAGATTTCACAAAGTGTACGGATTTTTCCTGCAAGAATCCGATACTCCTCTGCCATTTCTGAATCCGGATACGCTTCTATCACCGTCTTTTTCTGTTCTTCTGCATCAGTGACAAGCGCACTTCTTGATAAAGTTCCGATGACTTTACTGTGAATATCTTCTGCTAATTCCTCTACTTTTGCATCCTCATTTTTTACATTTCTACGATTCAAAATGAGGCCGCCAAGCTGTGCATATCCTCTGTCTTTGAAGTTTTCTACTGCCATTGCAATATTGGCTGCCGCATGGATTGCCATATTTTCACCAGAAGTAATGACAAATACTTTATCGGCATAGCCACGGCGCATTGGCATGGAAAATCCACCACAGACAACATCGCCAAGAACATCATAAATGACAACATCCGGGCGGTATTTCTCATATGCACCTTTTTTCTCCAATATCTCTAATGCCGCAATGATTCCTCTTCCGGCACAGCCAAGTCCTGGCGAAGGGCCACCGGCTTCCACACAGCAAACACCTGCGAAGCCTTCTTTTACCATTTCTTCTAAGGTGAAATTTTCTTTTCTTGTCCGTACTAAGTCAAGAACTGTCTCTACTTTTTCTCCGTGACGCAGTAAAACTGTCGAATCTGCTTTCGGATCACAGCCAATCTGCATAACTCTGAGTCCCTGGCTGGCAAATACCGCCGCCACATTTGAGACAGTCGTGGACTTTCCGATTCCACCTTTTCCATATACCGCTATTTTAATCATACTTTTTTCCTTTTATCACACTTTTGCATAGGCAGCTTTCGCCGTCACTCCAGAAAGTCGTCCAATCTTGCCGGACAGCTCACTGATTTTCGTCTGTGGAGCATCAATCACCAGGCTGATAATGCTAATATTTTTTTCTCGGTAAGGAATACCCATTCTGCCTACAACATACTCTGCGTAATCGTGAATCATTTCATTTAATTTCGCTGTACTTTCACTGTCCTCCACGATAATAGAAAGAACGGCAATTCTTGTGTCTTCCATGATTTTCCTTTCTCCAATTAACAGATTCTTGGTAAAAGCTCTCCACCTGGAGGTGGAAGTAAAGTTTCCGCTCCGATTTCTGTTGTAACTACAACTCTTCCTGGCATTTCTTCTGTTACTTCACCAATAATTGCAGCTTCTGAAGAATACTTTCCTTCTCGTAATTTAGCTACGATTGCTTCTGCATTTTCCTTTGGTGCAAAAATGACAAGACGGCCTTCGCAGGCAAGGTAAAGCGGTTCTAATCCAAGCATTCCGCATACACCTTTTACGCTGTCCTGCACCGGAATTGCTTCGGCATTCAGACGGATTCCTGTTTTACTCTGTTCCGCAATTTCATATAAAACAGTTCCAACACCGCCTCTTGTCGCATCACGAATAACGTGAACATCCTTTGTCACAGATAAAATATCCTGTACTGTTCCCCAAAGTGGTGCACAGTCACTTGTCACATCAGCATCAATTCCGAAGTCTTCTCTTGCAAGCAAAATAGTACAGCCGTGTCTTCCGATATCTCCGCTGACAATAACGGCATCACCTGGTTTTGCCATGAATCCAGAAGTCTCTACGCCCTCCTGAATCTCACCAATACCTGTTGTTGTGATAAATACACCGTCTACCTGACCTTTTCCGGCAACCTTTGTATCTCCGGCAACAATCTTTACTCCAGCTTCATTTGCTGTTTTTTCCATTGCCGCTGCGATTGCCTCTAATTTCTCCATCGGGAAACCTTCCTCAATAACAAAGGCGCAGGAAAGATAGAGTGGCTTTGCTCCCATGCAGGATAAATCATTTACTGTACCGCAAATGCTGAGCTTTCCGATATTTCCTCCCGGAAATTCTGAAGGAGAAACAATAAATCCATCTGTGGTAAATGCAATCTTTCCCTCTTTCATCTTTAATACTGCCGCATCGTCACTTGTCAGTTCTGGATTGGCAAAATGTGCTTTAAATACCTGGTCAATTAATTCACTTGTCTGTTTTCCTCCTGCACCGTGAGCAAGAGAAACTGTTTTTCCTTTTAAGTTATCCATGATTTTTCCTCTTATTGTTTTTTACTATATTTTTAGATTTATAATTTATTATATCTAATACTCTGTAAGTGAAAGTTATTCTCCCCTGCTATTATACTGATAATAAGCTGAGCAGGCTCCCTCATTCGATACCATACAGGCTCCAATCGGATGAAGTGGTGTACAGCCTTTTCCAAATACTTTACAGTCTGTCGGACGGCATTTCCCCTGTAATACATCTCCACAACGGCAGGCAGGACTCGTTCTTCCTTCCATCTTCGGAATCGAAAACTTCACTCTTGCATCAAAGTCCTGCGCTTCTTTTCGCAGGCGAAGTCCAGAATTTTTAATCATACCAAGTCCTCTCCATTGAGAATCACATGGTTCCATCCATTCTTTGATCAGTTTCTGTGCCGGAATACTTCCCTCTTCCGTAACAACTCTTGGATAGGCATTAACAAAAAACGGTTTGCCTTCCGGGAACTTCTTTAATAATACAGCAAATGCAGTTAAAATCTCGCTGGCAGTAAAACCGGTTACTATACCGCTGATTCCTCCTTCCTCACAAAGCTTTCTGTTCAATGCATTGCCGGTAATCGCATTAACATGGCCTGGATATAAGAAAACATCAGCACTGTCTTTCAACATCTCATAGGCACCCGGCATTGTTTTATTCGCAGCAAGAAGTGCATAGTTTGTAAGTCCTGCCTCTTTTGCCATCTTTACAGAAAGACAACTTGCCGGAGTTGTTGTCTCAAATCCAACGGAAAGAAAGACAACCTGTTCGTCTTTATGCTCTTTGGCATATTCAAAGGCATCCATCGGAGAGTAGACCATCTGAATCTTGCCGCCAAGACTTCTGGCATCCGCTAAACTCCTTGTACTTCCCGGCACACGAACCAGATCGCCAAAGGTACAAATAGTTACATTTTTCTCCAAAGCAAGCCATATTGCCTCATCAATAAAACCTGCCGGTGTCACACAGACCGGACAACCCGGACCAGAAATCAGTTCCACCTGCGGCGGCAAAATCTTTCGCACACCAAGATGAAAAATCTCATGGGTATGTGTTCCACACACTTCCATCACACGGACAGCAGGACCATCATAGCCTTCAATAATTGCTTTTGCTTTTTTTAATTGTTCTTTCATAGTAACCCCTCCAGAAGATCTTCTGCCTCATCCTCATCTTCTTCTGTAATCTTTGCAATCGCAATTCCTGCATGAACCATTACATAATCGCCCGGTTCAAGATTCTCTATCAGTTCTGCTGAAACTTCTCTTTTCGCTCCTGACGCATCTACAACCGCCATTCCATCTTTCATTGTCATAACTTTTGCTGGTAATCCTACACACATAATTTATTCCCCTTTTTGTAAACTTCTCATTGCTGCCACCGCCTGTCCAAGGCTGATTCCCCCGTCATTTGGCGGAAGTAAATGGTGTCGCAGCACATGAAATCCTCTTTCTTCTAACATGGTTACACTGTAATCTAAAAGTAATTTATTCTGGTAAACACCGCCACTTAATGCAACGGTATTAATCCCTGTTTCTTCTCTTGCTTTTTCGCAGGCAGAGACAATCATCCCTGCTAATCTCCTGTGGAAATGTAAGGCAAGCTGATTACTGTTTTCTCCTGCTAATTTTCTCTCTGCTACTTCTTTGACAAGAGATAATGTTGGTAAATAATATAAATCCGCTTTTATATTCCGATTTATAGAGTTGTTTTTCTCTACAATACTCTTCTGCGCTACATCAGAAATACTTTTTAGTTCTCCATAGTCTGTAATTATTCCAGATTCTGCAAAATCCTCAGAACCTGCTATTTTTTTCTTCTGGGCATCCAGCCATTTTTCGGCCGCAAACTGTAACGATGTAGATGCCTCCCCCTCAAATGTAGAGGACTTTCTGATGTCAAGAATCGCACTCACCGCATCAAATAATCTTCCGGCACTTGTAGACTGTACAGTATTAATTCCTCGTTCTTCCATCGTAAACTGAAGTTTTGCCAGCTTTGGCTCACAAAGTCCTAATGTTTCAATAATCAGAAGGGCATTTTCTTTTCCGTAAATCTTTCCAAGAAGAGATACGGCAATTCTCCAGCCTTCTTTTGCAGAAGCATCGCCACCTGTCTGTGCAAATGGTTCGATGCACCCCCAGCGTGTAAAGGAATCATAGTCTGCCAACAGAATTTCTCCACCCCAGATTGTTCCGTCGGTTCCGTATCCCGTTCCGTCAAAAGAAACACCGATAACTTTTTTTTCGGTTGTCCATTCATTCTCTGCCATACAGGAAAGGATGTGAGCATAATGGTGTTGTACGAGAAATACAGGAAGCCCCATCTCTTCTGCCGCCGCTCTTGTATTATAAGACGGATGCATATCGCAGGCAACAATCTGCGGCTTGGTTTCCAGCAGTTCTTCCATTCGTTTCACAGACTCTTTTAACGCCTTTACCGTCCGTACATCTCCCATATCACCAATGTAAGGCGATGGATAAAATAGCTGATTCTTTCCGATACAAAACGCATTCTTAAGCTCACCACCGACCGCAAGCACCTGACCTTTAAATTCATTTCCCATCATAAATGGAAGAGGCGCATAGCCTCTGGAGCGCCGAATCATATACGGCTCTCCCCGGTAAAAATCCATAACCGTGTCATCCGCACGAAGCCGTATTTTCCGGTCATGGGAAAGTATCACATCACAAAGCCCGCTCAGCTCATTTAATGCATCTTCATCGTCACGGCAAATCGGCGCTCCAGAAGTATTCGCACTGGTCATCACAAGGCAATCAGAAACCTTCGTTTCGTCCTGATAATCAAAAAGCAAAAGCTGCACTGGCGCATATGGTAACATAACTCCAATCTTTGGATTATCCGGTGCAACACTCTCACAAAGCGTTCCCCCTTCTTTTTTCGGAAGTAAAATAATCGGCTTCTGATGCCCGTCAAGAATCTCCTCTAAATGTGGTTCTGTCTCACATTCTCTTCTCACAACATCTAAGTCCTTCATCATAACAGCAAATGGTTTCATCGGACGTTTTTTCCTCTGTCGTAATCTTGCAACTGTTTCTTCCTTCGCCGCATCACAGCAAAGATGAAAACCGCCGATTCCCTTTACCGCTACAATGCCACCCTCGCTGATCACCTTTCTTGTATAACGAATCGCATCTGCTCCCCGTTCTTTCCTCCCAAGCAAATATACTTCTGGCCCGCAGTCGTTACAGCAGACTGGCTGTGCATCAAATCTTCTCGTTTCCGCATGCGTGTACTCATACTCACATTTCTCGCACATCGGAAACTCTCCCATACTCGTCCGTACTCTGTCATACGGCATGGAATCTAAGATTGTAAGACGCGGTCCACAACAGGTACAATTGATAAACGGATGCAGATATCTTCTGTCGTTCTTATCATAAAGTTCCTTCTTACATTCCGGGCAAATGGCAATGTCCGGGGATACGAAGATTTCTCCTTCTTCTTTTTCGCTTTCTATGATTTGGAACTTTTCTTTGGAGTCTGTTTCAGATTCAACTTTATGAATACCATCCTCACCCGATTCCACATTCTCCACATCCAGTTTCAAAATAACCGCCCGTTTGGGAGGCTCTTCCTGAATCTGCTTTATAAAGCTATGCACACATTCTTCGCTGCCCTCTGCAAAGATTTCCACATAAGGTCCCTTATTACTCACACTTCCGGCAATATCACAGGCATCGGCATGACGCTTTACCGTTGGGCGAAAGCCGACTCCCTGCACGATTCCAAATACTCTGATGCAGACTCTCATACGCTCTGTCTCTTCTTTCCTGAGATTGCAAAATGCGGTAAGTCATACCATTCTCCTTTATAAAATGGCACAGCTTTCTTCAGTAGCGAATCGGCGATAATAATGTCATATTCATTTTCTTTGATGTAAGTGATCCAGTCATCTTCTTCCTTAAAAAGAATATCCTGTTCTTTCTTTTGCTCTTTATTCATCATAAACCAGGATGCAACATTGATATTTGCAGAAATAAATTCTTCCCTCAACGTATTCGCCAGCACCTGCTGATGAACAATTAATATCTTTTTCTCAGATAATTCTTCTACATTCAACAGTCCTGCTACCTGCTCTTTTTTTTCTTTCCATTCTGGAATAATCTCCGGTGGACAAAATAGCTCATATGGCGTTCCAAATTTCTGTTGTAAATACTTTGCTGCTGCAATTCCTGCCGGCGAAACAACAATATTTTTCTCTGCTGCTGCCGCCTCTTTTACAGCGTCTAAGCCATCGCCCATTCCATAGCATACAACCTTTGAAAAACCTTTTCCGGCAAAATACTTTTTCAGGAAATCTTCTTCATAAATACCGCCAAATTCAAGAGGGGTTGCTCCGATAATTCCAATACGTCCTGACTCCACGTCTTTTTCAACAGCGAACTTTTTAAACAATTCTTTCCATGTCTTTTTCTCACCATCATCGTAAAGCTTTGTTCCGTCCGTGTCGATTGTAAGCGCCGAAATTCCTGTTTTCTTTTCAATCATTCGGGAAAGTGCGCGATAATCCGTTCCGATTACTGCAGGAACCGGCGTACCAATCACTGCAATAAAATCTGCGGAAAGCTTCTCGCAGGCTTTTCCAATCTTTTCTACTAGGCGGTCATCCCGTCCAAGAATCGCATCCATATCACGAAGTCCTGCGCTGAAAATCGCACTACGACTCTCAAACCATCTTGGCTCATCAAATCCGCATATGTTTCCCGCACAGCCGCCGGCATCTAAAATAATAATCAGTCCGTGAAATTCACATAATACCGCTGCCGCGCCCGACTGGTCCGGAGCAAATGGGGAGAGATATTTTCTAAGTCCCTTCATTTAATTTGTCCCCCTTTCCAGTATTTTCTCTTCTTTTATATTTTTTGTACTATTTTTCAAATTTTTTTCTTCACTTTTCGTATTTTTCTCATCCAGTACCCGTTCACACTCCTCAAAGAAATGCTTCACTCCACGATACCCAAATGGCTGTATATCATCACTCCACTCAAGCTGTGCTGCTTCTGGATGATAGTAAACAGCATCCTTTCCGATAACGATATCCACTGGATTCTCGCCCGGCTCATAGTAAATCATCGTTGGCTCCAGATTCGAATAAATCTTTGTTTCTGGACTTAACTTCGCCATCTTTTCGATATAAACAAAATCCTCTTTCGACAGATTTCCAAATACTTCTGCTACCGCAAACTCATATCGAATCAGCGCAAATGCAAGTTCAAATGCATTGGCGTTACAGCCTTCTCCAATTGCAAATACTGCATGTGGATACTTTTTCTTAAAAGCTTCTTTTGCTGCAAGTGCTTCCTCAAAATAAGCATCATCATCAAATTTACTTCCTAATGCCGCTGCAAATAATGTATATTGATTCTTTATTTTATCAAGCTGATATAGCCTTGTAAGTTCTATGTACGGAATTCCCAGTCGTTTTTGCATATCAGCCGCCGCAAAACGTGCTTCCGCATCTAATACCAGATTAAAATTCGCCTCTGCCATATCAAGATACTCATCATAGTTTTTACATCGGGAAATCTCACGAATCTTTTTTATCCCAAGCTGTCTTAACAGATCATAAAGTTCACTGTCATCTTCTAACGGAGCAAAATGTCCAAGAAGATTCACGGAAGTACTCTTCTTTTTCTTTGGCTCTAACAGAGAATAAATCGACTGTCTGACATGAACCATCGGCGGCTTTCTTCCCTCTCTTGTCAACGCATACATATAGCAAGGAAGAACCGGGATTCCAACCGCTTTTTGTGCTCTCTTACAAATACGCTCCATATCGGTTCCAAGCAAAGCATCTACACAAGTAAGACAAATCATAACAACCGATGGCTTTGTCTCCAGACAATCATAAATCTCTTCTACCGCCTGTGGAACCTTCTTCAAATGTCTTCCCGTTACAATATCCGTTTCATCCATCATCAGATAGAAAAATCGCTCACTGTATCCGCCAAGCTCACTTAAAATCGTTGTATTCCTTCCACAACAGCCCGGTGCTAACAAAAGCATAACCGAACCCGGAATCGCAAGGCCTGCTCTCTTTACACCAAACCCCTGCGCTCCCGGCGAGTTATACGCAAGTGTAGCCGGTGAACTATAGATAAGGTGCTTTGAGGAAATCAATTCTTCAGGAATATTGTCTCGACCTGCTTCGGCAAGTTCTTTTGTGGTAATAAAATACGCTTCTTCTGCTTTCTTTTTCTCTGTCTCTTTTGCCATGATTTCTACCATACATCTTCCTCCGCTGTATCCTGTGCATTTTCCAGAAGTTCTTTTGCAAGATTTAAAAATGCCTGTGCCGCCGGAGATTCTGGTTCACCTTCGACAACAGTCATTCCCCTATCTTCACATCTGGTAATCTCGTCACTTCTTGGCACTTCACCAACAATCGGAAGCCCTACGGAATCCGCAAACTCAGTAACCTTCTCTGTCTCGTTTTCCACATTTCTGTGATTTAACACAATACCATACACCTTCGCATAGCTTCTGTCCTCAAAGTTCTTCACCGCATTATTAATATTATTGGCAGCATAAAGAGCCATCTTCTCACCAGAAGTCACAATCAACACTTTACTCGCATACCCCTCACGAATTGGTGCCGCAAATCCACCACAGACAACATCACCAAGAACATCGTATAACACAACATCAGGCTGGTGTATCTCAAATAATTCCAAATCTTCTAACAAGCTAAATGTCGCAATAATTCCACGACCAGCACAGCCAAGTCCCGGTGTCGGACCACCTGTTTCAATACAGAGAACTCCACCGTAACCTACCTTTGAAATATCCTCAATTGTCTCTGGGTCTTCATCATATTCACGCATATAGTTCATTACCGGAATCGGTGTCGTACCCCCAAGCAGATTAATCGTAGAATCTGCCTTCGGGTCACAGCCAATCTGAATAACCTTCTTTCCCATACTGGCAAATGCCGCTGCCAAATTACTGGTCACCGTGGACTTTCCAATCCCGCCCTTGCCATAAACCGCAATCTTTAACATAAAAAAACTCCTCTATTCTACCCCTGACCGACAGACTGACCGTAAGGTAGAACAGAAGAGTTTTGCACTTTTCGTACTTTATTCTTACTATTCTTTTCTTTGTTTAAAACAAATCGTATCTATTTAGAATCTATACAATTATAGAAAATCAAGCGTATTTGTAATCTTAATATAATTGAATTAAAAATATCTCCATTTCTATACAACTTATATACAGATTTACTACTCGATTTTCAATTGCAAATTCTAAATAATTTCAAACTATTCCAGCGCGGAAAACCTTACTGTCAGAGTCGATATTTATCTTTCTATTATTATAACTATCCAGACTCACAAAATCAAATATCAGTTACTATATACTTACATAACTTTGATTTACATAATCTTAGATAATTATTCTTTTATTGTTTTGTTATTTTTTTATCATAGTCTTATTATAACATCTGAGAAATGAAAGGCAAGTACATTTTCCAGTACAGTACTTATAGTGACATACTTCTTCTGCACATCTCTGCAATCCTGCCAGAGGCTATATCACTGTCAAACGTACATCCCATTCCTCTTAAAAATTATTTTAAAAGAAGATAGCTTGGCATACCATTCTCATAAATACTACTTACTTCGCCCTGCACCAATGGGGTTAAGTAAGTAATTAACTCTTCCTTCACTCCATTACCAGCCTCATTAATCCACTCTACAGGAATCTTCTTCTCTTTATTCGCAACCTCACGAATATCAACGCCACTGTACTCTACCGTATATGGAGCATCAGACACTCTTGTAAGAGAAGACATTAATCCACTCTCTCCTGCTACTGCAAGCTTAACTGCATTCGCGCCAAGATTACCGGACTCCTCAATATCCGTCTTACTTAAAATATGCCCTGCACAGCGCTGTAACAGATTCAATTCTATCGAACGAACCTTACAGCCAATCTTTGCTCGAACCGCTTCCTCTAAAATCTTTCCAGTACCAGATAACTTCGTATGTCCAAATACATCTAACTCTCTAGATTCTTCCTGTTCACATAAGAACCGCCCCTCTGTATCATGTACACCTTCACTAACCGCAACAAGCACAGCATTCGTTGATGCCAGCTTTTCCTTCACATCATCAATAAAACGATCCAATGAAAATGGTTTTTCTTCTAAATAAACAAGATATGGTACATTACCATTCTTACCTTCCGCTAATGCAGCAGCCGCAGTAAGCCACCCGGCATGACGTCCCATCATCTCAACAATAATTACATTCTTCGGCTCATATACGGTAATCTCCTGTTCAAGCTCACAGAAAACTGTAGAAATATACTTAGCTGCTGAACCAAATCCCGGACAATGGTCTATTCCGCAAAGGTCATTATCAATCGTCTTTGGTCCACCAATAACCTTAATATCCTCTACACCTTTCTCCTTACAGTATGCAGAAAGCTTCGCTACCGTATCCATAGAATCATTCCCACCGATATAAACAAAATATCCAATATTCATCTTATGAAGAATATCAACAATCTCCTGATACTGACTGTCATCTTCCTTGATATCATTAAGCTTAAAACGACAAGAACCAAGCGCTGCCGCCGGAGTTCTCTTTAACTTCTCCAGCTTTTCCTCTGTGTCAACCTTCTCTGTAAGATTCACAAATTTCTGTTCTAACACTCCCTGAATTCCATAACAAGCCCCATATACCTGATCAATCTGTTCTTCCTTTATCGCCTGCTTAATAACACCTGCTAATGTTGCATTAATCGCTGCTGTTGGTCCTCCAGACTGTGCTACTAACAAATTCTTCTTCATCTTTCTAAAATCCTCCTGTAAATCTCTGAAAAGGTTCTGGTGTTCCTTCATTCGATGCAATCACCTTCTGCATCCATACAATATCCCACCACTTGCCAAGCTTATAGCCACATTGTTCAAAATGTGCCTTCTTCTCATATCCACGCGCCGCATGAAACGCTTCACTCTCTGCATTCGGATGAGTAATGCAGGCAAATAAATTCACGATATTCTGCTTCTTCAACAACTCTTCCATCTTCTCATAAAGAGCCGTTCCCACACCTTTTCCGTGAATTCCTCTCTGCACATAAACAGACATTTCCGCTGACCAGTCATACGCCCTGCGGTCATAAAAAATCCCCGCATACGCATAAGCAATAACCTCTCCCTCCTCCTCAGCAACAAGGTAAGGATACCTCTCCAATGTCTTCGTGATTCGTTCCTGAAACTCCTTCACCGAAGGAACTTCCAGTTCAAAAGTTATCGCCGTATTGTCCACATAATACCGGTAAATGTTCTGGATAGCAAAAGCATCCTCCGGCGTAGCGATTCGTATATTCATTTCAAGCCTCCAAAAATTTTGTCGATGTGGTTATTATACAATAAGAGGAAGAGGGGGACAAGACGGTAATTATAGAAATAATGTAACAATGCGGGAATGTCTGATTAACATAAACCTTTCACATATTTCGGTAATATAATAATATTTCCTCTTCTACATCGCAATTTCGTACTGCTCTTTAAGTTCATTTAACATATTATAGGTAATACAACGCTCTTTTTGTAATCTTCCTACAACAATTCCAGGTGCAATACCTATTTTATTTGCAAAATCACACACACTTATTGAACTATAGTCCTGCGTCTTCTTAAATTGCTCAAACTCTTCCTTTGGAATCAACTCATCTTTCGCCCATAAATCCGCCTCATTTTCATCCTGTTCTGTAATTTCATCAGTCTTTCCAATATGTCCAAGAACAATGTGCCCAAGTTCATGAAATAAACTAAACCAAAATCTATCGGCATCTTTTCCTCTTGCCGTAAGACCAATCACAATTTTCTTGCCATCTATAAACGATGCCCCCTGTAAAAAAGAGCCTTGTAAATGTGGCAAAAAAACAAGTGCAATACCACACTGTGCCAATTTATCTTTTAGCTCCGCACTAAATTCCGCTGGTGTCTCTAATGTCATACTTCGGATTTCCGGTAAAACACGAACCAATTTATCAATATTAATGTGTGCTGTATCAGTCTGCCTTGCTACCCTTTTAGCCTCCTGCGCCCACGCGATCAATGCAAAATCACCTTTCTCAGTAATCGCCAATCTTCTACACGCAATTTTTGTAATTTGTCTATTCTCCAATAAAGAAAGTTCAACCACCTCAAAATACTTTCTAAGATTAATCACCCTTTCTTTTATAAGTCTTGTTTCCGGAACCCATCCAAACTTAGACATTTGATTATAAGGTAATTGCTTGGCTAAAACTTCATCTTTATCCATTGTATTTTCCGCTTCAACTTTAATTAATTTCTCTCTATAGATTGCTTCAAGATTATTCCAAAACTTTGCCGGTACTCCCAGTACCATCTCTAATCTTACTGCCACCTCCGAAGTCAACTGAACATCTCCATTAATCAATCTGCTAATATGCTTTTCTGACATATCCATTCTAGCAGAAAACTCTTTCTGACTCATCCCTCTGTCATTAAGCTGCTCCTTAATTGTCGCTCCAGGTGGTGTTGCAATAAAACTGCGACTTCTCACCATAGTGCTACCTCCCATTCATTGTTCTCATTAATGATAATCTACTATCTCAAGTATATGAGCAATCTCAATTTCATTTCCGTGTTTTGTAAAAACCAATCTATATGGATGCTCCAAATCTACTGCGTATTGCCCTTTACGATTTCCTTTTAATGCATGGCAACGACCGATACGAAACTGAATCATCTCCTCTACAGTATCCACTGCTCTAATCTCATCTATACGCATATGAATCTTTGCTGACATTTGGCTTCCATATTCTCGATCGGCAACTTTGGCATTAGTACAAATTCTTTCTATTTTCCGATTTTTGTACGTTATGTCCAACACATCACCTCTCTATAAATTTACCTATAAGGTAAATTCACTATAGCATGTTTTAATGTAATGGTCAATGTTTTAATTTACACGGTAAACCATGAGTACCCTAAACAAAAAAGGCACTGATTTCTCAGTGCTCTTTCTTATTCTTCATCTTGCATATATCTGGTATGGAGTCTGACCACAGTAACAGATCATCTATAAAACAGCAATCCGTATCTTCTTCATGTTCCATCATTTCTGTCAGCAGGAATTCCAGATACCGAAATGGATTTAGTCCGTTTGCCTTTGCTGTTTCTACTATACTGTAAACTAAGGCACTGGCTTTTTCTCCATTTATTGTATCTATCAATCTCCATGTGTGTTTGTGCATACAGAAATTCCGTAATGCAGATTCGGTCGCATTATTATCCAGTGGGACATTTCCATGGTTTAAAAATTCGCAGTCAATTTAAATATTTTTTGTACAATACATTTATACCTACTTTTCTATAAAATAAATAATCAAATGTAAAATTCTTAATTATTATTATAACATACCAACTTCAATTTCAGGTAAAAATTTTGCCAATTAGATAATCACTTGATGTCCTATAAAACCTAAATCTCTCCTTAATAATCTCGCTACATATTATAACTCTAATTCTACTAGATCCCATAAGTAATAATACCGATTTATTGTAATAAAATATCTTTATTTTATTAGCAAAAAAGCCCATTACAATTCACAGAATACCTCTGCACATTGCAATAGACTTTTGTTCAAACTTAGACTTGGTGTAAGCACCATTTCTAATAAAAACCTCATAGATTTTTGTTTCATGGTTATATAATACTCAATTTTTTATAATGTCAATGTATTTCACTCTATGACGTATTTCCTTTTTCTTTAGATCCCTTATTTGTTCCTCTACTGTAAGTTTATTTTTCCTCGCAAAACACTATCTTATGTATTGATTATATCAGATAACCTATGATCATCATAACAATGAATTGCATATTTTTCAATCATTGTGTATTATCAAATCATCTGCAAAATCCAATATTTCTCCCCAGAAGAAATCCCTATCATTTTAATAGCCTCTTCACAAAAATGAGTTAAATCTAAATAATAATCTTCCGTTCCACTATTAAAATCCAACTGTGCAGTATCCAACTCCACCATCTCATCTTCATCAAATATCAACTTTCTCACGTGACATCCTCCCCCACCTG
>NZ_ACEP01000005.1 GCF_000173975.1 Anaerobutyricum hallii DSM 3353 | reverse complement strand
GCGAGTTTGAAAAATGCTTTTGCAAGATGTGCGTTACAATTTGTGGGGAATTTTTCCTGAATGAAGACGGCGTAGCGGGCTATGCCAACTGAATGAAAGTAAAAAAGACCACAGTTATAAACTGTAGTCCTACTATCTCACTTTAACAGGGAATCTTCAAAAAGATTCCCTGCATAAATACATTTTATAGAGTTCAGCACAAATCTCCTATATGCTTCTTTTAATAATGAATCGTCAATACACAAAACATCTGAGAATGCATATACTAGACTTCCACAAAAAATCTAAGTTTCAATCCTCAATCAGTAACTCACATAATCTAATGAGTCTGATATGATTTGAAATTATTTAACCTGAGCTTTGATTGCCTCTGTTAACTTAGGAACAATCTTTAATGCATCGCCAACAATACCGTAATCAGCTACATCAAAGATAGGTGCATCTGGGTCTTTATTGATAGCAATGATGATATCAGATTCTTCCATACCAGCTACGTGCTGGATAGCTCCGGAAATACCGATTGCAAAATAAACATTAGGACGAACTGTCTTACCAGTCTGGCCAACCTGTAAATCTTTTGGTTTCCAACCATTATCAACAACTGCACGTGAGCAGGAAACTGTTCCGCCAAGTGCCTCTGCTAAATCGTCTAATAATGCAAAGTTCTCAGCAGAGCCAACTCCACGTCCGCCAGATACAAGAATCTTAGCAGCCTGGATATCAACTGTTTCTGTAACAGATTTTACAATGTCAAGAATCTCAACATATTTGTCATTTGGAGTAAATCCTGGATTGTACTCAATAACTTCTGCCTTTGCACCTGCAACAGGCTCTTTCTTCTGCATAACACCAGGACGAACTGTAGCCATCTGTGGACGATGGTTAGGACAAGCGATTGTAGCGATTGTGTTACCACCGAATGCAGGACGAGTCATTAATAACTGACCCTGACGAGGTTCTTTATCTCCACGAGCTTTGAATTCACCAATTTCAAGAACAGTACAGTCTGCTGTAAGACCTGTTGCAACTCTTGCAGAAACACGAGGTCCTAAGTCACGACCGATTGCTGTTGCTCCAACCAGAAGAATGTCCGGTTTGTATTCGTTGATAACAGATGCCAGTGCATGTGTATATGGCTCTGTTCTGTATTCTTTTAATTCAGGGTCATCAACTACGATAACTTTATCTGCGCCGTATTCAGCAAGTTCATCAACTAAGCCTTTTACGTCAGAACCGATTAAAACTGCTGTTACGTCTGTTCCTAAATCTGCAGCAAGGTCATTTGCTTTTCCAAGTAATTCTAAAGCAATGGCATCAATCTTATTGTCAACCTGCTGAGCATAGATAAATACACCTTTATATTGTTCTAAATTCATTCTATTCACCACATTTCCTTTACAATTAGATAACATGCTTTGTTAACAGTTTGTCCATGATGTACTCAACGCCTTCTTCTGCTGTTTCAGCTGTCATCATGACACCTTTACCTTTACGTACTTTATCAGAAGCTTTTGCGATCTGAGTTGGAGAACCTGCAAGACCTAAGTTGCTGTCATCAACATCTTTAAGGTCTTTTCTTCCCCATGTAGTAATTTCTGCATCATATGCATCAAAGATTCCGCCTGGAGTCATATAACGTGGCTCATTTAATTCGGAAAGTGCTGTGATAACACATGGCATTTTAGCTTTTAAAACATGATATCTGTCGTCATACTGTCTCTGAACGATTACACTGTCACCTTCAACTTTGATATCCTGAGCATAGGAAATTAAAGGAAGATCTAAGTGTTCAGCAATCTGAGGTCCTACCTGAGCAGTATCACCATCGATAGCCTGACGACCTGTGATGATTAAATCATAATCAATATTTCTAAGTGCTCCAGCGATTGTTGTAGATGTTGCCCATGTATCAGCTCCACCTAAAACACGGTCTGTTACAAGGATACCCTTGTCAGCACCCATTGCCATAGCTTCACGCAGAACTTCTTCTGCTTTTGGAAGACCCATAGTAACTACTGTTACTTCTGCGCCTGTTTCATCTTTTATTCTAAGGGCAGCTTCAAGACCTGCCTTATCATCTGGATTCATGATAGTAAGCATAGCTGCTCTATCAAGAGTTCCGTCTGGTTTAAACTTAACTCCACCTTTTGTATCAGGTACCTGTTTAACACATACTACGATTTTCACAGTATTTTCCCTCCTTATTTCAATAAGTTACCAGAAATAACCATACGCTGAACTTCTGATGTTCCTTCGTAGATTTCTGTGATCTTAGCGTCACGCATCATACGTTCTACGTCGTACTCTCTGATGTAACCATAACCACCAAGTAACTGAACACACTTAGTTGTTACATCCATAGCTGTTTCTGCTGCAAATAATTTAGCTTTTGCTGCTTCTACGGAGTATACTCTCTGTGTTGCTTTTGCCATTGCTGCTTTATAAACAAGTAACTTAGCAGCTTCTACCTGTGTAGCCATATTAGCAAGCTGGAACTGTGTATTCTGCTGTGCAGCAATTGCTCTGCCAAACTGTTTTCTTTCTTTAACATAAGCAATTGTAGCATCTAAAGCACCTTCTGCGATACCAAGAGCCTGAGCTGCAATACCGATACGTCCACCATCTAATGTGTGCATAGCGATTGCGAAACCTTTGCCCATAGGTCCAAGAAGATTTTCTTTAGGAATACGACAATCCTGGAAAATCAATTCATATGTAGCTGAACCACGGATACCCATTTTCTTTTCTTTTGTACCAAATGTAAATCCTGGAGTTCCTTTTTCTACGATAAATGCGGAGAATTTCTTTTTCTTTCTTCCTCTTGCATCTGTATCAACACTTGTGATAGCGATGATAATATAGTAATCAGCATAAGAACCGTTAGTGATGAAACATTTAGATCCGTTTAATACCCATTCGTCACCATCTAAAACAGCCTTTGTCTGAACACCCTGAGCGTCAGTACCAGCACCTGGCTCTGTAAGACCGAAAGCACCTAACTTTTCACCCTTTGCAAGTGGAACAAGATATTTCTGTTTCTGTTCTTCAGTACCGTAAGTAAGAATTGGATCTGCACACAATGATGTATGTGCGGATACAATAACACCTGTTGTACCACAAACTTTAGATAACTCTTCAACACACATAATGTATGTTAAAGGATCACAGCCCTGTCCGCCATATTCTTTTGGCACAGGAATTCCCATGAAACCTAATTTTTGCATTTTTGCAACGGTTTCTTCTGGAAAATGTTCTGTCTCGTCAACCTCCTGAGCAAGAGGTTTAACTTCGTTTTCAGCGAACTCTTTAAAGAGCTGTCTAGCCATTTCATGCTTTTTGCTTAATGTGAAATCCATTTTCATTCCTCCATAATAAATTGGTTATTGGGGTGGAGAACCACCTTAAAAGCCGTGGAGACGCAGAGCATAGTCCCCACGGCCGTATTCACTTTTTTAATTATTTGCTGTAATCGTAGAATCCAATACCAGTCTTCTGACCTAATTTTCCACCACGAACCATCTTTCTTAATAATGGATGTGGACGATACTTAGGATCTCCTGTTTCATTATATAATACTTCCATGATTGCAAGGCAGATATCAAGACCAACTAAATCTCCTAAAGCGAGAGGTCCCATTGGATGGTTAGCACCTAACTTCATAGCTGTGTCGATACCTTCAACAGAAGCAACACCATCAGCATAAATGCCAACTGCTTCGTTAATCATTGGGATTAAAATTCTGTTAACTACGAATCCTGCAGCTTCTTCTACCTGTACAGGTGTTTTGCCGATTTCTACGGAGATAGCTTTAATCTTTTCAACCATTTCATCTGGTGTATTAAGACCAGCGATAACTTCAATTAATTTCATAACTGGAGCTGGGTTGAAGAAATGCATTCCGATAACTGGTCTGTCAAGTCCTGCACCAATCTGTGTAATAGATAAAGAAGATGTATTTGTTGCAAACATACATGTTGCAGGAACGATATCCTGTAATTCTTTAAATGTCTGCTGTTTAACTTCCATAACTTCAAGAGCTGCTTCTACTACTAAATCAGCATCTGTACAGATATCTTTTGTACCAGTAGTAATCTTAGCAAGGATTGCATCAGCTTTAGCCTGATCCATTTTTCCTCTTGCTACTCTCTTTTCAAATCCTTTAGCGATTTTCTTTTTACCATTTGCAGCAAATTCATCGTTGATATCACATAAATATACTTCGTATCCTTCTGTCTGTGCGAATGCCTGAGCAATACCTGATCCCATTGTACCTGCGCCAATAACTCCAACTTTCATTGTTTAAAACCTCCTATAAAATGTAATGTATTCCGATAATTAATAATACAATATGTATAATTGATTAATTAGCAGTTTTTAAATGGCTCTTTTACTTTTTCTTTGTTTTTGTCAAGGAAGAATGCCATTCCGTATTTCTGGTCTTCTGTCTCGAAGCAGCTGCCAAATAACTTCTCTTCGATTACGATAGCTTCATCCATTCCTACTTCTAAACCTTCGTTGATAGCTTTCTTACATGCACGAACTGCGATAGGTGCGTTCTTTGCAATACCCTTTGCCATCTTCTTAGCCTGAGGCATTAACTCTTCGAGTGGATAAACTTCGTTAACCAGACCGATTCTGTAAGCTTCTGCTGCTTTAATATTGCGAGCAGTATAGATTAACTGTTTTGCTTTTCCAGGTCCTACGATACGAGCAAGTCTCTGTGTTCCACCAAAACCAGGTGTGATTCCAAGACCAACTTCTGGCTGTCCAAACACTGCATTCTCAGAGCAAAGTCTGATGTCACAGCTCATAGAAATCTCACAGCCACCGCCTAAAGCGAATCCGTTGATTGCTGCGATAACAGGGATTGGAAGTGTTTCAATCTTTCTGAATACATCATTACCAGCTTTACCGAAAGCTTCGCCTTCTGCTTTTGTAAGTGTACTCATCTCTCCGATATCAGCACCTGCTACGAAAGATTTCTCTCCAGCACCAGTAATGATAAGACATCTGATTGCGTCTAAATCTACTGCATCAATAGTTGCATCTAAATCTTTTAATACTTCACTGTTTAAAGCATTTAAAGCCTTTGGACGATTGATGGTGATAATACCAACCTGGCCATCTACTTCATAATCGATAAATCCCATTGTATGTATCTCCTTTCAGATTACATTAGCTAACTATTCAATCTAGATAATTAAATAGTTACAAACTATGTAATTGATATAACCGGATTCGAAAACCGAACCCGGATATATGTAATCATTCTATACGTGATTAGTCTCTTTCAACGATTGTTGAGCAGCCCATACCACCACCGATACACAGTGTAGCAAGACCTTTCTTAGCATCACGTTTCTGCATCTCATGTAATAATGTAACGAGGATACGGCATCCTGATGCTCCTACTGGATGTCCAAGAGCAATAGCTCCACCATTAACATTTAACTTCTCTGGGTTGATTCCTAATTCTCTTCCTACTGCTAATGACTGAGCTGCGAAAGCTTCGTTAGCTTCGATTAAGTCAAAGTCATCAATGCTCATGCCTGTTTTTGCAAGAACTTTCTTAGTAGAAGCAACTGGTCCAACACCCATGATAGAAGGATCAACTCCGCCTAATGCTCCTGCTACCCATGTAGCCATTGGAGTTACACCTAATTCTTTAGCTTTTTCTTCGCTCATAACAACAACACAAGCAGCACCATCGTTAATACCTGAAGAGTTGGCAGCTGTTACGATACCATCTTTCTTGAAAGCAGGACGTAATTTAGAAATACTTTCTGCTGTTGTTCCAGGACGTGGTCCCTCATCTGTATCTACAACAACTGTTTTCTTTTTAAGTTTAACTTCTACAGGAACAATCTCATCTTTGAACTTACCAGCTTCGATAGCTGCTGTAGCTTTCTGCTGTGAATTAGCGGAGAACTCATCTAACTCTTCTCTTGTTAAATGCCACTGTTCTGCAACGTTTTCAGCTGTAATACCCATATGGTACTGATTGAAAGCATCTGTTAATGCATCGTTAACCATACAGTCTTTTAATACGCCATTGTTCATTCTGTATCCAAAACGAGCTTTGTCTAAGCAGAATGGAGCTAATGACATGTTTTCCATACCACCAGCGATAACGATATCAGCCTCACCTGCTAAAATCTTTGTAGCAGCAAGGTTAACACAGTTAAGACCGGAACCACAAACTACGTTAATTGTTACAGCAGGTACTTCGATTGGTAAGCCTGCATTAATAGAAGCCTGACGAGCAACGTTCTGTCCAAGACCAGCCTGGATAACACATCCCATTAATACTTCGTCTACCTGATCAGCAGGTACGTTAGTTCTCTTTAACGCTTCTTTAATTACGATGCTTCCTAAATCTGCAGCTGGTACTGTGCTTAATCCACCACCCATTGTTCCGATTGCGGTACGACAAGCACCTGCTAATACAACTTTCTTTGCCATAGTTTCATTCCTCCATTTAAGTTATCAATATTATTTGATAGTTGCTTTGCTAGAGCATTTCTAGTACGATATGTGTTAATCTTATCACAATCTTCTTTGCTTTGCAACAAGATTATAAAAAAATTTTTAATTAATATTTTCATTTATGAAAGATTCACAGTTTCGTCACTTTTGAATACAAAATCCATCGTTGTTTTAATTAATTTTACCTTTATTTCTTCTTATATCTATGGACATTCTCTATTGATTAATTTTCTGATTTTGTGAAAAAAGGAAACAAAATACAAAAAACTGCCTAAATATGTGAAGAAATAGACATTCTGAGTTGGCTAATAGACGAAAAACCAGAGATACTTTACCTGCCAGATGTGGCTTTGGAGTGAGTTTTATGGCATTTTGCACAGTGAAATAAAGCATATGGTACATAAAGTATCTCTGGCTTTTCTATCTGTTGGAAGGATTTAGTTTAGAATGTCTATATGGAGGGATTTGAAAATTGCCCGGATAGCTGTAGATGAAATTATGTATATTTTGTATTGCAATTTGTTTTTATCATTGTAATTATATTAACAAAATCAATACCAAAAAATCTATATTTTAAATTCACACACTCTCCCCAACATCGAATCGTTGCACATCTAAGAATTTTTACTTTGTTTCCTTCAAAGCCAGCAATAGTAAAGCTCGCTATAAGTCTATCTGTGGCCTCGGAGCAAGTGTTGGATACGAGCGTCTAAGCGAACATTCAACACGCCGCGACTAAAGTCACAGATAGACTTATAGCGGGTTTTACTATTGCGTCAGTTTAAACAAATAAAAAAACACCGATACCAATGTACCGATGTTCCTCAAATTGCGGGGGAAGGATTTGAACCAACGACCTCCGGGTTATGAGCCCGACGAGCTACCAGACTGCTCTACCCCGCGATATTAAATTAAAAAGAAATACTAAAAAGAGACTAATCACTTAGTCTCTTTTAAGAGGCGTCGACCAGATTTGAACTGGTGATGAAGGTGTTGCAGACCTCTGCCTTACCACTTGGCTACGACGCCAC
>NZ_ACEP01000006.1 GCF_000173975.1 Anaerobutyricum hallii DSM 3353 | reverse complement strand
GACAAACCAGAAGTTGTCTGGAGTTAGTTGAAAAAGAACCGGAAAACAGCAACGCTGTTTTCCGGTTCCCTTTATTATAATATTGATAACTTGACGTAGTTATATAAAATCCGATTACATTAATGACTGATATAAAGCTTTAATGTCTTCTTTTGTTGCATCCTTTGGATTTCCAGGAGCACATGCATCATTATATGCAGAATCTACGAGGAAGTCTAAGTCTTCTTCTTTTACGATGTCTTTTAAGTCCTGAGGAATCTTAACATCCTTAGAAAGCTGTGCTACTGCATCCACTGCTGCTTTTCTGTATTCTTCCTGAGTCATATCTTCTACGCCTTCAACTCCCATAGCGATAGCGATGTCTTTGTATTTTGTTCCTGTTGCATCTGCATTATATGCCATAACAGTAGGAAGAAGGATCGCATTAGCAACACCATGAGGTGTATCGTATACAGCACCTAATGCGTGAGCCATAGAATGAACGATACCAAGACCTACATTAGAGAATCCCATACCAGCAATGTACTGTCCAAGTGCCATGTCTTCTCTTCCCTTAGGATCATTTTCACATGCAGCACGAAGGCTTCTTGCGATAACTTCGATAGCTTTGATATGGAACATGTCTGTCATTTCCCATGCAGCTTTTGTGATGTATCCTTCGATAGCATGTGTCAGAGCATCCATACCTGTTGATGCTGTAAGACCATATGGCATACTGCTCATCATATCAGGGTCAACGATAGCTACTACTGGAATATCTTTAGGGTCTACACAAACAAATTTACGCTGTTTTTCATCATCTTTGATAACGTAGTTGATTGTTACCTCTGCTGCTGTTCCTGCTGTTGTAGGTACGGCAATGATAGGTACAGTTGGTTTTGTTGTAGGAGCTACTCCCTCTAAGCTTCTTACATCCTCAAAGTCAGGGTTGTTAATGATAACACCAATGGCTTTTGCTGTATCCATAGAAGAACCACCGCCGATTGCGATAAAATAATCTGCTCCAGATGCTTTAAATGCAGCTACACCAGTCTGTACGTTTTCGATTGTTGGGTTTGGTTTGATATTGGAATAAATCTCATATTCTAATTTTGCAGCGTCTAATACGTCTGTTACTTTCTTTGTTACTCCAAACTTAATCAAGTCAGGGTCAGAACATACAAATGCTTTGTTAAGTCCGTGTGCCTTTACTTCATCTGGAATAGACTGGATTGCTCCTGCTCCGTGATAAGATGTCTGATTAAGTGTAATACAGTTTGCCATGATACCCTTCTCCTTTACTGAACGTGTTTATTACTCTTTATTTCTGTTATTATTATAACAGCGCACCAGTAAACGAAAAAGATTTTTTTATGAATTTTGCCTGTAAATTTCCGTTTTTATTTATCTTTTTTGTGAAATTCAGCCGTACTTTTTGGTGCATTTCTTATGAAGGCAACAAAAAACATGATATTTTTTTGTCCTACGGACACAGGACAGACGAACCCATCTGGTAAAGAGACTCTCTTCGGGGGCGTCTCCCTTGCCTGCGGCAAATTCCTATTTAATCCTCAACATTCCTTCGGGATTTAGCAGGCCCCATCCCTGTCTGCTTTTTGCCATCCCACAGTCAACCGCGTTCTGCATCAGACGTATTTTTACATCTCTGTTTGACAGCCACGGTTCATTGGAAAGAAGCAAGGCTATTGTCCCTGATACAATCGGGGTTGCCATTGATGTGCCGCTTCTTTTTTTGTAACTTTTTCCATGATTATCGCAGCTTAAAATATTGGTAGCTGGCGCAATGATGTCAGGCTTACAGACACAGCTTCCAAGTACAGGACCCTGCCCAGAATATTCTCCGCCTGCTTCTGTTCCGGTTCCAACAGTAATAACTTTCCGGCTTGTTCCCGGGCTTGTAATCGTATGTGGTGCCGGCCCGTCATTTCCTGCTGCCACTACGACAACAAGTCCGGCGTTCCACAACTCCTCCACCTTTTTTACAAGAATATCTTCGTCAGGATTTTCTATATTTTTTACGGGCATTCCAACAGAAATATTTACAATTCGGATTCCATATTTTTTATGATTCAGACAAATCCATTCCATACCTTTTATCATATTTTTTATTTTCCCGCTTCCATCCCGTTCAAGTACTTTGAGCATTACAATACTGCTTTCCGGCGCAACCCCGATTCCACTCCCATCTCCAAACCGTCCTCCTGATGCGATAATTCCACTGACATGGGTCCCATGCCCATTATCATCAAAGGGACCTCTTCTATTTCTCACAAAATCCTGAAAATAAAGAATTTTATTCTGTGGAATAAAAAAGTCAGGATGTGCATAAATTCCTGTATCCAAAACAGCCGTAGTAATACCTTTTCCGGTAATACCACGGCTGTAAATCCTTCTTAGCTCTAACAAATTACCTACATTGGTCATTTCCATAGCCGCAGCTTTCTTTTTTTATCAGTATATGATAAGAAAGAAAAAGGGCTATTCAACATCACTGTACTACGTGTTTTACCAAAACGCTGTCAACAGTTATTCCACCCACGGGTTACTATTTCTTAAAGCTGGTTCCTGTATTCTTTTTAATACTTCCGGTCCCTGTGCAAGTAAAAATGCTTCTGAGGATGAGGTCAGTCCCTGTGCTTTTAATTCTTCCACACAGGCAACACAAAATTCTTCAATAATCCATTCCATTTCCCTGCTATCTTTTTCTAAAGATAAAACAGATAGCCTCTGCATTTTGTCATAAGCATTCTGCCCTAAGATTGGTAAATCTAAAAGTCCTCTGTGTACCCATTTATAATATGGCCGGTAAGCATGATTGAGCAGATAGACTAATGACATAGAAACGGACATAAACTCGCTTAATGCCAGACGGGAAGCTACATATTCTTTCCGTTTGTTACAGCGAGGGAAGTTATACTGGCCACTCTGTGCCATTTTCATAAGACGGGCGGCAATCTTTTTCAATCTGACATCTTCTGGATAGCCTTTCTTTAATTCCTCACGGATTCTTGTAAATTCTCCATAATTATCAAAGAAAACTTCTCCGTTTGTTACGGTAGAAAGGGCATTCTCCGGAATCTGCCTCCAATGAGAAAGAGTGTCTGGTACTCCCTCTGCCGCAGTAAACTTCCGATAAAAATCTTCGATGGTAAATACACCAACTCTGCCATCGCCATACTGGCTTTCCACTCTCGCACCAAAGCCCTGAAATGTTTTAGGCAATGTCGCAAGTCTATGCTTTAACCTCTCTCCGTAAACAGGCATATCTTCTTTAGGAATATAAATCTGAAAAGATGGTCCAAAGTCATGATCTCTTGAAATCTCATCATCAAAACCATAACACTCGGAGCCTTCTCCGATGAGGCCGGCTGCCATACGAGGAAGGAAGTTGGCAAACTCTCTTTCCAAAAGAGGATAGCATACTTCGTTAAAATATGCTCTGCATAAATCAAGCCCTTTGACAAAACCTGTCTCTACAACTTTGGGGCTGTTTTCTAATACCTTTCTGGCACTCGCCATTGCAGTTTCCAGATTATATTCCTGGGCACAGGAAGCTGTTGTCATTTCTTTTAAAGTTTCCTGCAAAATCTCATGATTACTCTTAATTTTATGCTCCTGCAGCTTTTCCTGAATCATCTCAAGATTCTTTACACTTGTCTTATAGGCATCACTTGACTCTCCAAGATGCTTTTTCGTAATATCTACGCTCTCGGTCATCACAGCTTTTGCTTTCTCATACTGCCCTTTTTCACAGTAAAGGATTCCAAGAGAATTTAAAGCTGCGGCATAAAGAACCGTTCCCTCATACTGCTGTTCTTTGTAAATCTCTATTTCTTTTTTGAGAGTTTCTTCTGCTAAAGTAAGATTGCCCTCTTTTTTATAGATATCTACAAGATTATGGAGTGTTGTCGCATACGGAATAATATACTCTGCCTTACCTTCTAATATATGCAGGCTGTGTTCTAAACACTCTTTTGCCCGTTCAAGCTTTCCCTGCTCATAATAGAGAAGTCCCAGATTATTCATTGTCCCCGCATAAATAAAATGACTTTCTCCGATTGTAATTTTGTAAAGAGCCAATGCCTGATAAAAAAGTGTCTCGCTCTCCTCCCACTGCTTCATCATGCGAAGCAGATTGGCAAGATTCACAAGCGTTGTTGCATAGTCAGGATGTTCTTTACCCCGCACTGTTCTTGCACAAATAACTGCCTTTCTTAAAATCTGTTCCGCCTTCTCATACAATCCAAGATTGCGGAGATGTCCACCATAATTATTATAAATTTCCAGTGTCTTCAAATTATATTCTCCGTAAATCTCTTTTGAAAGCTCCAATGCCTCCTCATAAAGAGGAACCATTTCCAGATTCTCTTCAGCATCTTCCATCTGCATCAGCTTATTTAAAATTTCGTTAAAACGCTCCATTTTCATAGGCATTCACTCTATCTTTTCAAACTGCTGCTGCCCTACATGACAGATTGGGCAATGGGACAATGTTGTAAATGGTCTCCCTTCTTTATTTTCATCGAAAATATATCCACAGACTTTACAGCGATACACTCCGCCAAGTCCGTGATCCGCTACATGTGGATTTCCACCCATACTCTCTAATTCGTCTATTTTTTCTTTTAAACGCATCTTATGCATTTCTTCTAAAAGAGAACCCATTACTGTTCCTCCTATTCTTTTTTAATCATATTTAATTCTTGCCTAAATTTCTTTCTCCTGCAAGATCAAATAAAATATCAATGAAACAATACACTAATTTTTGTAACTTACATAGCCCAGATACATTTATGGTCTGAAAATAAATTCACATCCTAATGCTTTTGCAAATTCTCTTAAAATTGCTGTATTTCCTGGCCATGCTGGTGAAGTGATCAGATTGCAGTCTACAACCGCTTCATCCGGTGCAACTTCAATATAATTACCTCCTGCTAATTTTACCTCTGCTGCTAATGCAGGATAGCAGGTAAGCTTTCTTCCGCATACAACATCTGCTGCAGTAAGAACCTGTGCTGCATGGCAGATAGCTGCTACTGGTTTTCCACTTCTTACGAAACATTTTACCAGAGAAATTACTTTGTGATCCATTCGGATATATTCTGGAGAACGTCCGCCAGTAATAAAAAGTCCGATATAGTCATCAAAATCTACTTCATCAAATGTTTTTGTTAATTTAAAAAGATGCCCTGGTTTTTCCGTGTAAGTTTGGTCACCTTCAAAGTCGTGAATGGCTGTCTTGATAAATTCGCCTGCCTTCTTTCCCGGACAGACGGCATCTACCTGATATCCAAGCATGGACAATGCCTGAAATGGCACCATTGTCTCATAATCTTCTGTAAAATCCCCAGCCAGTAATAATATTTTCTGCATGTTAATTCTCCTTTCTTATGTACTCGCGAACTGACATAAATCATCACAATATCGATATCTCAATATATTTAACTGAAACAACCGTCACAATGTCCCTGTGTCAGTACACTTAACTAAAATTTATGCCATTTCTTTTTCCGCTTCTTCTAAAGAAGAATAGCCATATGCCTGTACCATCTTCTGCATTGTAGCAAGATAACGGTTGTATTCTGGATTTTTCTCAATAGACAGAATAAAAAGTGCCAGTGTCTTTGCAGAATAAGTATAAAGTTCACACTTTAAATAATTTCTTACACTGACCGTTCCATCTACCCCAATTCCTTCTGCCGGTCTTCCATGTCTTCGGATATTCGGATATTTGATATCCGCTTCCTTTTCCCACTCCATATAAATAGAAGTGATTTTTTCAGCCATCAACTGTTTTTCTTCCGAAATCTCTGGAAGCAATTCCTTAATTGATAAGAAATATACCGGGTCTGTTTCCTCCATCATATAGGCATATTTCTCCATAATGAGATTTCTCTCCTGTGCTTCTGCCTGGACAATGTCTTCAAAATAGCTTTCAAGCACATCGGTATCCCAGCCTTCAAACTGACTGAGACGCATAATAAGAAAAGTTGTCCAGTCATCCTGGCAGGCTGCCCGTCCATTTACGCCCTGTACCTGCTGAAACATGAGCCATTCCTTTTCGACAATCTGCCGTTCAAGTTCTCGTCGTTCCATTATTCTCCTCCTTTACAGACTATTTCAGTATCATTTTAGCATTTTTATACTATTTTTTATAGGATTATCATGCTTTATCTATGGAAATATAACGATACTCCTTATTTCTTTTTCTATTCTTTTTCTGACTTTCGTTATTTCCCATAATTGTTCCCGTATCTTCCCTATCCTCCTTCGCCCTTCTGCTACAATAGATATAAGAATCTATATTTAAGAAAATGTACTGGAGGGAATTAATATGCGTATTGGAATTTATAATCATCAGCATCTCCGGGGTGGCTGTCCCATCTGTACACAGACCTATGTACAGGGGATGATTGCCGATGGTATGAAGTGTATGAATCGTGCAAAAGGTATTTATGGCGAAGATAACGAATTTGTTAATTATACAGATTTAGGAGACTACCCATCCGAGAATCTTGAACGTCCCGGCTTCAGAAGATTAATGAAAGATATTGAGGAAGACAACCTTGACGTTATTGTCGTAATCACACTCGACAAAATCACAACAGATATCGATCTTCTCATGGAAACATACCAGACAATCCGCAAACATAATATCCAGCTTATTACTGCTAATGACGGTAAAAAAGCAATGGAAATCTTAGATAAGGCGTTGGTAAAATGGCAAGAAAATTCAAATTAAACGAAGACAAATTTAAAGTTGCTTTCATTTTTGCAAATGAGGGCTGTAACCCGAAAAAGGACCGTTCCATCATTGAATCCGAAAAAATCATCATGTACGTTGTCGGATGTGCTGATTACAGCCAGGCAGAAACTGTAGCACAGGAAATGCTTGAAGAAGGATGTGCTGCTATTGATTTATGTGGTGCTTTCGGAAATGAGGGTGTTGCCCGAATCAGCAAGGCTGTTGATCGACAGATTCCTGTCGGTGCAGTCCACTTTGACTTTCATCCTGCTTTCAGAGACAAAAGCGGCGATGATCTCTTCCAAAAGGATTTTTGGTGTATTGGGCTTTAGAACGAACAGACGGACAGACGAAACCAGAGAGATTATATTCTTATATCTGTGACTTTAGTCGCGGCGTGTTGAATGCTCGCTTATGCGCTCGCATCCAACACTTGCTCCCAGGCCACAGATATAAGAATATAATCTCTCTGGTTTCTGTTTGTTAGCTGCTTTAGTTTAAGCCCAATTCACCATGGGGGTGATTTGAAGTTATAGTCTGTTATACTTTGCTTGCTCTGGAATAGATATAAGCTATAGATGTGATATTATAGAATTTCTTTTTTTGTGCCTTCGAAATGGCCTCCGCTCTTTAATTACTTCCGTTAAATCACCCTGCCTTCGAAGTGAGTTTCTGGAAATTCTTGTTGAATGCCGATGGGGTCTGTCCTTCGTATTTTTTGAATATTTTGCAGAAATATCCTGCTTCGCTGTAGCCAAGAAGGAAAGATATGTCTGAGATATTCATTTCACTTGTTGCCATGTAGTATTTTGCCTGTAGTAATTTACGAAGATGGATATAGTCTACGACACTGATTTTGTAATATTTTTTAAAGATACGACTCAGATAACCACTGCTGATTCCTGCCTCGTCTGCAAGTTCAGAAAGGGAAATCTCGTTATTTTTATTATTTTCTATGTACTGAAATACCTTGTTCATATGTGCATACTTCATTGTACAAAGCTGACGGAACACTTCTGTTATAATTTGAATGAGCCAGTGATAGCATATCGCACTTTTGGTCAATACTTTCATTGTAATCTCATATTTCTGGAAATAATAATTTTTCTGAATATTATCCATTCCGGGTATCATATAAAACAGACTGGATTCTAACATAGACAGCTTGCTCCTGCGCTCTCTGCGTTCACACTCTTCAAATAAATACTCTACTAATTCCTTCGCTGTATCATATGCTTTTTTATAATCTTTTTGCTCAATTGCTGCAAGTAATGCTTCCTGCTGTAAATTTTCTTCTTCATTTAGACTTGAAGCATTGTTTCTCTCGATTAATTCTGAAAGCTTTTTTCTCGATAATGGTTTATATAAATATTCCTCTACCCCTGCATCCATGGAATGACGAATCATCTGGAAACTACAGTAATTTGATAAAATATAGGTCGTAATCTCAGGAAAATGCTCCTTAATAAGATTACAGAGAGCAATTCCATTCTCCATGCCAAGAACAACATCACAAAATACAATCTGTGGATGATAGCGGCTTGCAATCTCGAATGCTTCTTTACTATTCTCCGCAATTCCAATAAGCTGGCATTCTTCCGTTTCCGCAATCATTCTGGAAAATGCCTGCTGAAACAATGGTTCCTGGTCAATCAATAAAATATTTATCATAGCCCCCTCCTTACTTTATTTCCTGAAATGGAATTTGTATCGTTATAACATTCGGATCTGCCGTTATCTCAAAGTCTTTGCCAAACTCTCTCTCATAACGCTTTCTTGTATCTTGTTCCTGCATCTGTGCAAAATTACCGTCTGTGATATCTGCTCCAAAATGCCCAACAGATAGTCCAGAACTTTCTAACTGTAAAACTACTTTACAGAAATCTTCTTTTTTCTCTGCATCAATATACAATGTTCCTCTGAAATGGCCTGCAAGAATTCCAAAATCAACCAGTTGTTCTACAAATGGGAAAATTCCAATAATCGGAATCTTCTGCTTCTCCACTTCCTTCTGACAATACACACGATACTCTAATCGGTTATCATACTGCTGTCTTAAAATATCCAGATAACATTCTATCTGCTTTAATTCTTCCGATAATGAAATAACTTCTGAAGAATTATCCAGATAATAACGCAAAACCGATGCCATTTCGGCCGTGATATTCTCCGTCCGGCTTGCATTCTCCAGAATAGAAAAACTAGAGACCGTCGTTAAAAGATTCAACATAAACTGCTTTGGTAACTTTCCTTTAAGAAGCTCATACTCAAGCTGTGATACTTTATCTTCTAACAACTTATTTCTCTTACGGATATCAGAAAGATGCACCTCTTTATGTTCTAAAGCTCCAAGTTTAATCGCCGTTGTTTCTTTTACTCCCATCTCTTTAAAAAGAAGGAAAACCATATCTGCTACAGCTACTACTCTCTTTTCTGTAAATGAAGTAATATTCTGATATTCTGTTTCTTCCCCAAGCTTATCTAAAAAAGCTTTTCTTTCCTGTTCTGTATCTCCAAGTTCACTATCTTTTAAAGCCTTCTTCTCACATCTTATCGGTCCCCCGATAATTGCCCCTATATACTGGTTATTTACAACAATCGGAATCGCCATATGAACAAGTCCATTTGGACAAGTAAAAATATACGGACAGTTTTTAATTGCACTTTTCGCTGCTGCAAACGCTCTCGTAATCTGACACTCACTGCAGCGTATATCTTCTTCCTTCCTTTTTTCACAAAAATCTTCCTCTTGTTCTCCCTTTGTAACCGGCTCCCCCTTATAATCAATAATAAAAAAAGAAATACCTGTCGCTTCTGCCAGCTTACCCTGTGTTTCTTCCAAAAACTTTTTACCAAATAAGCCTAACAAGCTAACTTCTTTTTTCCCTCTGCCATTTTTCTTTTCCGTTTCCATGTTCACCTCCAAAGGGATATTTACTTGTAAAAATAAAGACAAAAAATTTTACTTTTTTTACACTACACCCTACTTAGTATATATTTTATCATTTTTACACAAAAAATAAATTGGTTTTTTTGTGCTATTTCTCAATCATAGGAAAATATATTGCATTTACATGTAATTTTCTTGATTCTTTATTTGTGATAAGGAGAGCAAAATCCAACAAATAATTACCCCTCTTGTAATATGAGACAGACGAAAAATGAGAAGTCCTTCATTTCTGTTTTAGTAAACTAAACCTACAGATACCCTTCCCACCCCAACATCATGCATTTATATCTACTATCACCAAAGACCCCTCTTACTTATTTGTTTTATCAAAAAACAGAACCCCCGAAGAGAACCCTACCCTATATTTGTGGCCTTAGAGCGAGGATTGAATGTGAGCCATTAAGCGAACATTCAACCCGCAGCGATAGAGTCACAAATATAGGGTAGGGTTCTCTTCGGGGGTTCGTCTCCCTTAATAAAAAATCAAGCGAATCAGTCTTTATGAATCAAAGCCATAAATGCAAGATCCTTACATGATGATGCATTCTCAATCGCATGGCACTGTCCCGGAAGAATTGTACATACATCTCCAGGACCTACCTTTGTACGGCTTCCATCATCATCTACGAAAATTCCCTCACCCTCTAAGATATAATATGGTTCTGTTTCACCAACATGACGATGCCAGCCAACACTGGAATTCGGTTTTAAAACAACCTTTGCATATAACTTTCCATGTCCATATAAATCTTTCTCTGGAACAATCTCATGCACCTCTGCACAACCTTTTCCACCGCCAAGTTCCTGTTTCTGAATGATATTTGCTTTTCTTACCATTTTAAAAATCCTCCTTCTAAAATTATAATAGTAATATTCACAACCACTTTGCAAGCCTGCATCCACATCATAATGCTTTTACCTGTATGGTTACTTACTTCTATCATATAATTATATTTTAACTATTAATTACCATTTATGCAAGATGAATATTTCTTCTTCAAAGCGGCTCGCATAGAAATCCCCTGATTTAATCATCTATGTTCTTACTACCGTCTGTTGTTCCAAAAATTAAATCAGGGGACTGTCACCTTGCGACAGCCCCCTTTATGTGGATCAAGCTTATTGTTATTTCATAATCTATTTGTGAGAGTGTTGAGACCGATTATTTCAGAACAATTATGCGCTTGAATGACCCCTTAGCTATTTCACTATTCTAAAGTCTCAGTCGCTGAAACCATCTGACTTTGAATAGTTTCTATAATTATTAAAAAGTGTAATGATTGTTGTATTTAATATTTGTTAACGGTTTTTGTAGATTTCTTCTGCCACACGGGCAACTGCTTTTTCCTGAAGAATATTCACTTTATCTAACCGTTCCCACGGGAGATCAAGATCTGTTCTTCCAAAGTGTCCGTAGGCTGCGACTGGTTTATATTTCACCTTAGTGAGAGATAGGCTGTTTATAATACCTGCCACGCTGAAATCAAATACTTCATTTACAGTGTCTTCAATAATTTCCTTTGGTATTTCTTCTGTACCAAAGGTATCTATCTTTATAGATACTGGCTGTGGGATACCGATTGCATAGGCAAGATTAATCTCGCACTTCTTACAAAATCCGGCAGCAACCACATTCTTTGCGGCATATCTTGCCATGTACGCTGCGGAACGGTCAACCTTTGTCGGGTCTTTTCCTGAGAATGCTCCGCCTCCATGTCTGGCAATTCCACCATAAGTATCTACAATAATCTTTCTTCCGGTAAGACCTACATCTCCGGCAGGACCACCAACTACGAATCGTCCTGTAGGATTGATATGTATCTTTACATCCGGTAAAAGCAATTCTTTAGGAATTACTTCTCTTATAACATGCTCCTCAATATCCATTCGAAGCTTTTGTACAGAAACTTCTGCATTATGCTGTGCAGAAATTACAACATCTGTAACACCAAGGATTTCTCCCTGATTATTATATGCTACTGTAACCTGTGACTTTCCATCTGGATAGAGGTATGGAAGGATTCCTTCTTTTCTTACCTGTGTAAGTCGTTTACTAAGTTTATGTGCCAGTGAAATCGACAGTGGCATAAGTTCCTCTGTATCATCACAAGCATATCCATACATCATTCCCTGATCTCCCGCTCCAATAGTTCCGTTACACTGTGTAACTCCCTGAGCGATATCAGGTGACTGTACACCAATATTGGTAATAATTAGACATTCTTTTCCATCTATTCCTTTTTCTTTACTGTCATATCCTATTTCACAGATGACTTCTCTTGCCTTATTTTTAACATCAACCTTTGCGAAAGAAGCAACTTCACCAGCAATGAAAACCGTGTCTTCTGAAGCCATTGTTTCCAATGCCACATGGGCAGATGGGTCTTCCTCTAAATAAGCATCCAGTAAAGCGTCGGAAATCATATCGCATACTTTATCCGGATGTCCCTCTGTAACAGATTCAGAAGTTAATAATGTTATGTCTTTGTTCATTGTGAACCTCCTGTACCATTTTGGTATATATAAGGGATACCGCGGACTGCCTGTATCGATTTATCCTCCGATTTTACAGGTTAATCCTTCTTTTTCTACTATTGCTTTTAATTCTTCCATGAATTCATTTTCCGGCTTCTGTACATCGGCAAGTTCATATTCCTTGCCGAGCATTCCATACTTGTTACTTCCAAGATCATGATAAGGTAAAAGATGTAACTCATTTACATTATGCAGATAGGTTGTAAACTTTGCAATTGCCGCAATTACATTCGGACTTGCATTAAATCCTGGAATAACCGGAACACGAATGATCATCTTCTTTGCAAGACTAGAAATCAGTAATGCATTTTTAAGTATTTGCTCGTTACTTACACCAGTATACTCTTTATGTACTTCTGGGTCAATATGCTTAATATCCATCATGACCACATCAAGCCACGGAACAATCTCTTTGATTACTTCCTCAGAAGCCATACCAGTTGTTTCAATCGCAGTGGTCCAGCCGAATGACTTACAAGCCTTTAACAGCTCTAAAAGAAATTCGTGCTGTACCATTGCTTCACCTCCGGAGACGGTAATACCGCCTCCGGACTTTCTGTAAATAACACGGTCTTTGTAAAGTTCTCCCATCAGTTCCTCTACTGTCATCCACTTACCGGACATCTCAAGAGCCCTATGATAGCAGACATCAATACATTTTCCGCATGCAATACATTTTGTATGATCAATTTTTCCTGGAACGTTTAAATTAGAAGCACCAGTTGGACACACAACCTCACAATTTCCACAGCCGACACAGTTTTGTGCTTTAAACATGACGACTGGTTTTAATTCCTGCGATTCAGGGTTACAGCACCATTTGCAGCGAAGAGGACAGCCATTTAAAAAGGCAATCGTTCTTACACCCGGACCGTCATTTACAGAGAATCTCTGTATATTAAAGACAAGCCCTTTTTTACTTGTATCGCAGCTTGGTTCCATATTACTCATAGGTACTTCCTCCAGTTTATTTCAAAAATCTACTATTTTAGAAATGCTGTTCTGTACGAGCAATGATATCATCCTGTACTTCCTTAGCAAGTACTGTCCAGTGAGCGGAGTAACCAGCTACACGTACTACTAAGTCTTTGTAGTTTTCTGGATGTGCCTGAGCATCAAGTAATGTTTCTCTATCAATTACGTTGAACTGTACATGCATACCCTTCTTATCGAAGTAGTTACGAACAACTGCTGCGAAGTTCAGAAGTCCCTGATCACCTGCTACTGCAGAAGGTAAGAATTTCTGGTTGTATAATGTACCATTAGAGATATTTAACTGGTCAAGTTTAGCTACGGAGTTACCTGCAGCTGTAGGTCCCTTAACGTCATGACCCTGACGAGGGGAAACACCATCTGCAAGAGGTGCGTTGCTATAACGTCCATCTGGAAGAGCCTGTACGTCTTTACCAAATAATACATTAGCAGATACTGGGTAACATCCTGCCTGATACTGGCCTCCACGTGGGTTTTTGTATTTCTCAACTTCGTGAGAGTAAACCTGTGTAGCTTTACGAGCACACATATCAACTTCATCAATATCGTTACCGAAGCAAGGTGTTGCGTCGAGGATATGTCTGATTCTGTCGTATTCAGCTCTCTGAGCATCGCTGCAGCTTGTGCAAGCTTCAGATTTTGTATCTACGCTCATACTTAAGTTAGATCCTTTTTCTGCAAGAATCTTCTGAACAACTGCGTTGATGATAGATTCCATGCTATCTTCAGAAGATACGGAAACACTTTCCATAGCTGCTGCTGCAGGTTCTGCAGAATCTGTACTTAATCTTACGAATGGTCCATCGTAACATCCAGCACCAAGCTCAGCACCGAAGTTGTGTTCCATAGCATCGTAAATCTGCTGCATTGTTAAGTCTTTGTCTTCAAATACATGTTTCTTGATACAATAGATAGCATCACCTGTATCTACGTTACCAAATGCCTGAGGTCCTGTGAAGTTGTAGATAGCTCCACCTTCCATAACTGTTTTACCTCTTCCGATACAGTCATCAACTAATGCGGACATAAATGGTAATGGTGCTCTTTCTTTATGAGCGATATCAACAGCGTTATCTGCCTCAACTAATTTAGATACGAAGTACTCAATCTGAGTTTCATATGCTTCATATAAATCATCCATGGATTTCCATTCTGGCATAGGTTTTGTAACAGGTCCTAACTGTTTGCCATCACGGTTCTTACCACCATGAATAGCGATATCAAATACCTTAGCAACGTTAAAGAATGCTGCGTCATGCCATCCGTCTGTCTTGTGTGGACACTGAGGTTCTACACAACCGATGATACAGTAATTACGAGCATCTGCAAGAGTTAATCCTCTGTTACATAATGCGGGAATGATTGCTTCATCATTGTACATAGCTGGAACACCAGTACCAAGTCTTGCAAGCTCACAAGCTCTTAATAAGAACTCATCCGGTGTCTGGTTATGAATACGAACGGAGAATGATGGTGCAGGTAATCTAACGTGAGCTGCTGCATCCATACACATATAAGAAACTGGGTTTGTAGCATCAAGGCCATCTTCTGTCTGTCCACCAACACCAAAGTTCTGGAATACTGCGTATCCTGCAAATGCCTGATCAGATACATCATCACGAGTTTTGTTTACATGGTTTAATAATACGAAGAGGCAGTCGAGTAATTCCTGAGCGAATTCTTTAGAAATGCTCTTGTCTGCTTCTAAGTATGGCCACATATACTGGTCAAAACGTCCTGGAGAAATGGAATGTCCGTTAGCTTCAATCTGTACTAATGCCTGTACAAACCAGAAAGACTGACAAGCTTCATAGAAGTTTGTAGCTCCGTTTTCTGGAACACGGTCACAGTTCTTGGAAATCTGAAGTAATTCAGCTTTTCTTACTGGATCTGTACATGTAGCTGCCATCTCTGCTGCTTTTTTGCTGTATCTCTTAGCAAAGTTAATAGCTGCATTGTAAGAAATAATAACTGCTTCATAGAATGCTCTCTTCTGCAGATATTCCGGATCATTTGCATCAAGTTTGTTCATTGCTTCAACAACTTCTGCAATAACGCCCTTGAAACCGATTTTTAATACTTTACCGTAATCAACACACACGTGTCCGATACCACCGAAGTAGTAGTTACCAACTGTAAATACTCCACCAGCCTGGCAGTCAAGACAATCCTGGCTCATGTAGGAAGTAGCTAATTCGCTGGTAGTTTTACCCTTCCAGTATTTGAATACTTCGTGAAGGATATCTGCTGTTTCTTCAGTAATTACGAATGGGTCACACATACGAGTTGCCATTGTCTTGAACTCTTTTTCTACCCAGTCAAATGAGAACTCTGGACAAAGGTTTGTAGAACGAGGTTTTACGGAAAGAGCACCTACGATTAATTCGTTGTCACGAATTACAACTGGAAGATTGTTAAAAATCTTCTCGTTAGCTTTTGCTCTTCTCATAACTGCTGGCATACCCTCTGTCTCTTTGTAAGACTCTGTAATAAGTACGGCTCTATATGGCTCTACTTCTGGTACTGCGTTAACAACTTCTGCTTTTAAGGCTTTGATACGTGCGGTTGGTTCTGTAAATCCTTTTGCAATCATTACAATTTTCCTCCTTCTTACTGACACATAAAAATGTGCAATGAAAATGTTTGAGAGATGATAACTCAAAAAATTATCCTATAAATCCTGTAAATCAACCACTACTGAGCTTTCATCTGTCTTGCATTATACAGGAAAAAATAAGCAACAATTAGTAATATCCGTGTCAGTATGTGGCAATTATCAATCGGATATTTTTTACATTTATACAGTTTGCACAACAAAAAGAAACGTTGCTGCTACATTTTATTGCAACAGCAACGAATTACATCCTTCGATATGAAACAAATTGGTATCATTGCCAATAAAATATCGGCAAAAAATTCTCATTTTGCATTGTTTTTTTAGTTGTAATATCTAATTCTCATTTTTGAACTATTCCGCACATTCTTTATCTTATTTTCTTTTATAAGTAGTATGTAAAAGTTTTTCTGAAAGCATGCTTAATGGCTCTTTGAAAAATTCGTGATATATTGTTCCAATTTCCGGATTATCCATGGAGTTTCTGCGTTCTGCCTGCTCATCCGCCTGATAAAGCGACTGTATTCTCTTCTTTCTTACGACATCGGATACTGGAACACTTCCGCAATCCGGCTGTCCCGCTCCACTGATACAGCCTCCCGGACAGGTCATCACTTCTACAAAATGATAACCATTCATATCCTCTGCAAGGAATTCTTCCGCTGCAGCCGTTCCATAAAGAATACAAACCCGAAGTTTCTTTCCAGCGATTGTTACTTCTGCTTCTTTTCGATTGCTTAATCCTCTTACTGGACGAAGCTGATAAAAATCTGCCGGAGCTTCTTTTCCTTCTAATACTCTGTAAACGGTTCGAAGTGCCGCTTCCATAACACCGCCGGTATTTCCGAAAATCATTCCGGCCCCGGTTCCTTCTCCTAAGACACTGTCAAACTTAGAAGGAGTAATCTTATCTAAATCAAGTCCTTCCTCCTGACACCACTGTACCAGTTCTTTTGTCGTAATCACATAATCATTGTCACGCATTTCTTCTATATTAAGAAGCTTTCCTGCATCACATAATTCCTCTCTTGCGATTTCTGCCTTTTTAGCAGTACAAGGGGTGACTGCCACAGAAATAATCTTTTCCGGGTCAATGTGTTTTTTATGTGCAAAATAAGTCTTAATCACTGCCCCCTGCATTCCAATCGGACTTTTTGCAGAAGAAAGATGTGCCGTTTTATCTGGATGGAAGTTCTCCATATATTTTACCCATGCTGGGCAGCAGCTTGTAAACTGTGGAAGTGGTCCTGTTCCTTTTAAAATACGGGACAGTAATTCTGAGCCTTCTTCCATAATCGTAAGGTCAGCAGAAAAAGTAACATCAAATACATAATCCGCACCTAATGCTCTCAATGCACCAACCATTTCATCCTGTGCAAAGGTTCCCGGTTCTTTTCCAAATCCGTCTGCAAATCCAACTCTTACGGATGGGGATGTAGAAAAAACAACGATTTTATCTGGATCTTTGATAAGTTCTTTTACAATCTTATAATGCGGCTTGCCAATAATCGCTTTTTCCGGACAGTTTGCGCTGCACTGTCCACAGCCGATACATTGATAGGTTTCGCGAGGATTCAAAAGATACTTTGCCGCCACACCGATTTCTTCTTCGCAAATAGCAAAGCAATGCCCGCACTGGCTACACAACGCTTCATCCTTGATAATCGCAGGATTTCCCTCATCTACCGGAACCATAAAAGGAGTTGTTCGGTTCATTAACATACGGCATCTCCCCCTTTATCAATTCCAAGACCGATTCTTTTTTCTTTGATAATTTCCTCAAATTTCTGTGCCGCATCTTCAACTTCCGTCTCAATGATAAGCTGGCCTCCGGTTAAATCCTTTAACCCTTCTGTGAGAACATTCACTGCTACCTGACTTCCTGTTACAAATGGTGATAATGCCAGATGCAGAGGGAAGCCAAGTGCAAGTGCATATGCTCCATCTGCCAACGCCTGTTCCTCAAGCCACTGCGGTGCACTAATAACAACCGGAAGCTGTGGCAGATCCACATTCAGTTCTTTTGCTAATGCACAGGCAGCCATCTCAATTCGTCCAATCGCAAGACATGGACCAAAGTTAAGTACTGGTGGAACACCAAGTGCTGTACATATTTCTTTCAATCCTTCTCCACAAAGCTCTACGGCTTCCATTGTCATAAGTCCGCAGTTTTCTAATCCACCACAGGTACAGCCGGCGGATAATACAAGAATATCTTTCTTAATTAATTCTTTTGCAAGCTCTACGGTAAATACATCATGCCCTTTTGCTCTTAAGTTAGAACATCCAACAATTGCAGCAATTCCTTTAATCTTTCCTGCAACAATCGCATCAATAAGCGGCTGTAAAGTTCCACCTAAAGCAGCTACTAAAGTATCTTCTGATAAACCGGTAATGGATTTGTCAAAACCATGCTGTGCCATGACATTGACACGCTTTTCTCCTTCTGCCGGAGCGGTTCCATATAATTTTTCTTTTCTGTTCTTAAATCCACATAGAGCATCTGCGATAATCTGACTTGTAATCTTTTCTTTTTCTTCTGCTGTGTATGGTAATAATTCTGCATTTGCCTTTTTTGCCACATCATCAAGACAAAGCATCTTAATATCTAACTGTTCACAGATTGGCTCGATTCCCGGAATCGTACAGTTAAATTCGGAAACAACCAAATCCACACATCCAGTCATTAATACCGCTTCACTTGTATAGTTATTACCTGCATGTCCACAGTATACATCTTTATAGCAGCCAGAACGAGCCTGATAATCCTGCCCCACACAAGTACAGCCTACAATACGGATTCCCTTTGCACCGACAAGCTCGGCAGACTTTTGTACAATTTCTGATTCTAATTTTTCTTCCAAATCTGCAAACATGGACTGCTGATGTCCTGTAATCATAATATTAATATACTCTGGATCAATGATACGGAAACCAACCGGATCCATACTAATCTGTGGTGGTCCCATAATAATATCGTTCATGAGATTTGTAAGAATCAGTCCGTAATTACCTGTGGAAATACCTAAACGTAAGCACTGTAACAACATGTCCATCGGATCTGAATTCAAGTTTGTCGATGTCTTTACAACCGCATTAAAAATCTCGTCTTTTGCTCCGCCTGGTAAAATTCCAAGTTTCTCCCACAGTTCATAACGCTTTGGAAGAGCAATATTTTTCATGAGTGTCATCTTCTCATCATATGGCTTTCTGATGTCTGCAAGAACTGCATCTGCAATCATCTCTGCTGTTTTCGCACAACTGTTATGGCAGTCCGGCCCACAGTTACCACAACAGTTGATCTGTAAAATCTTTGCAAGTTTCGCAACAGAGTCCTTATATTTTGGTTTCTTGCCTTCTGCCTGTAATTCCTGCGCCAACTCTTTTAATCTTCTTGCGGTATTTTCAACAACATGCGTGTAACATCCTGAGCCAGCAGCCACCTGTCTTAAGAAATTTCTGCACGCAATCGTATCCGCATCTGCTCCACACACTCCTTTTGGTTTTGACGGAGACAGTCGGCATGGACCATTAGAGCACAATCTACAACATACTCCCTGTAATCCATAACCACATTTGTTCTGCTGTTTCACCATCCGATGATGGGAAGTATCCATCGGTGCATTCTCAAGAAATACCTCCAGCACCTTGTCCGCACTACTGCAAATTTTGTCTGCCATTACATAACCTCCTCCTGATTTTCCTTTCATTCTTTCATCACAACTCACCACAGCTACTTCACGCTAGAGCGTGTTTGAAAAAACATTCCTGTAAATACTGCCATCTACAATGAGTTTTTTAATGAAATTTTCCTAATAAGTTTTCCTATTCATCGTAATTATCCCAATTCGCAGTACTCCTGCTCCAGAGTATGTTAAAAAAACATTCCATCACAGTTTTCTACAATATCAATAATTATTCTCATTATAGCAAACCAGTTCCATTCACTCTTGGACAATCCTTTCATAAAATAGGGAAATGTGACACTGATTTTTTGTCTTTCCATGATTCACAATAGAATCTGTAATATTTCTATAAATAAATGGTATTATTCCTATATTGTCTTTAAAATTTATCTTATAATAAAAGATAATCAGACATAAAAATCAAAGGAGAAGTGTACAAGATGATTGAAATTGCAAACTTAGAAGAATGGACAAAAGAATATTTCTCAGATCCTGAAAACCAGAAAAAAGCAGAAAAAGCCTGTGAGCGTTATGACCGTCTCATGGTAAAAAATATTAAACGCCAGTTAAGTGGCGGAGCTGAAAAAATCTTTCTCAACGAAGAACCGGCAGATGACCCTGGTAAGTGCATGGAGAAAGCAAAATATGAGGTGATTCCATTCGCTAAAGTTGATGGCAAAAAGGGAAAAGTGAAGATAAATATGCTCGACCAGACAGCTGAATTCGTTCCGGAATAAACTTTGATTTGCCGCAGGCAAGAAAGACGCCCTCAAAAAGAGGATATACCCCACATATGTGACTCTAGTCGCGGCAGTTTGAATGTTCGCTTATGCGCTCGCATCCAAACCTTGCTCCGAGGCCACATATATAGGCTATCGGTTCTCTTCCGAGGCGTCCCCTTGCCTACGGCAACTCAAAATTCACTTCTAATTCTGCCAGTAAATCTGCTCTCCTTTAATAAGCGGATATTTTATCAATTCTTTTTCATTGAGATTCTCCCCAAACATATCTACCGCTGATATCTGATGATTTTCATAGGTTGTATAATAATAAATTCCCTTATTCGTATTGCAACAAGATGTGTAGAGTGTAATTTCGAACTTTCCATCGGCAACTTCACAGCAGCCTCTCTGCTGATCTACTGATCCAAGAATATGGAAAAACTGGCTGATGCTCGCTTTTTCAGATACACCGGAAAAAGAATTCATTTTTGTGAATGCGACTCTTACAAATCGGGATGTAGATGATAAATCCCCTGGAAGTCCTAGTGCTCCCATTCCTCTGCTGTATGCATTGAAGTTTAGTTTATCGGAGAAGCGATTCTCTGGCTGTTTTGGAGAAAGCCCTATATAATTATTTAACTGGAACATTTGCTGTTCAAATGGAGGGTTATTGGTAAGGACGCCTACTGGATTGTCATAAATATGCATTCCGTCTTTCATGCATTCTACAGTGATTGCCTCATTTTCATCAGCAATGATCCAGTGAAGCTGTGCAGATGGAAGTTGTTCACTAAAAGGGGTACCTACAAGATTCATTTTGTTTAAAGATTCTCTGGCTTCTTTTACAGTGGCACACTTGCTTAAAATCCATGGAATGAATTCAAACTGTGCAACATTTTCTCTGCCTTCTTCTACTTCCTGATAGACTGCATTCCCTACAAAGTTAAGCCCTGCCATTGCAAGGCCTTTTTCGTTTACTGCGTCATAATATAATGGATAATCTCCGGCTACATGTGCCATACCGATCATTGCATAATGAGATACTACTTCGCCCATATGTCTGAAATGAAATGGATATTTTCGCGGTGTTACGGTTATCTCATCCCCATATGAGAATTCATAATCTAATGTTCTGCCAAAATAAAAATCCTGTGTTTTGTATGTTGCTGCTGTACACATAAATTTTGCTCCTCCTTCTACTGCTGCCAACTCCCCTCCACCTAAAAGTAGTGAATTTCTGTACTTGGCTTGTTAAAGATATTATTTATAAAATTGATAAAATTATCTTGTTTAATTATTCCTTTTCTAACCTTTTAACTTTTATTATTGTCGCTAATTTTAATTTTTATCAGGGATATTTCTATGAGCCAATTCTTATGCTATCCACCATGTTCCATCTGCGTGTTGCTGTAAAGAACCAAGCGTCTCTGATAACAAATTCCCTTTAAAGTCTCTCTCTACTACTTTTTCATAATAGTTATATTCTTCGGTTTCACAATCATTTTCATCGTCCCAGCCTTCTTCTACCCAGGCAGAAAGATATACTTTTTGGTCTGCTATCATACTTACACTTTCATTAACACCCTTGGAAAATCTAAAACTTTCCGGATAATAGCTGACAAATTCGTCATCCTCACTTACAATGTAAACATCCTCTCCAATAATACGTAGATTATAAAGATCCACATCTTCTATATTAAGTTGTATAATCATCTCTGGATTTTTATCTGGATAATATTTGAAAAGAGTAATTTTCCCACTATTATAATCTCCCTGTAAAAACCAAAAAGATTTCTTTAAATAAACAGGAGTTCCATATAACACATTTCTCTGTTTTTGAAATGGTTCATAAACTTTACCATTATTGTAATCATAAAAAGAAATAGTTGAACCTTGATACCCACCTTTTTTTGACCATTCAATCATATCATAAAAGTCTGTTGTATCACTCATTGCATATCCGATACGGGATTGACCTGGAATCTCTTCAATATATCTTCCTGTCACAACTTCAAAACGATTAAGTTTCATAAATATTCTCCTTCTTTCGATTAAGATTTCACCTGTTTTATTATATCAGCTTCTCGGTTTCATAGCAGCCTTTCCACTCAGACAAGTATAATTTATGCCGGCACCAATAGATTATGTTATGTCTGCTTTTTCTTACCTGATATATGGCTGGGTTATAAAATGGCTTCGGCATGGCATGAAGGAAACCAGTTCAGCACGTATTGCCATATTTGATATTTCCACCAACTGGACAAAAAGGGGATAGTTTGGAATGAACGCCTATCATTAAAATTTAATCCAGATTGCAGCAGATTTCTTGAAGTCTGGAAATAACTTTATCGTTAACTGTATTTTTACGGCAGACCAAATTAATTTTCCACGGAATAGCATCGTAAAGTTCTATCTTGCGAAGACCTGCCAGCAATTCTTTTTCAGGATGAACATCTGCGTCAATGCCAATTCCAATCTTTTCTTGACAAAAACGATAAATTAACGAATTTTCCATTGTGCAAAGAACAATATTAGGCATGAATCCAAAGTCACTGCAACACTGGATAAGATTATGATAACTGGAATATTTCTGGTTCATAGAAATCAGCGGCTGTTCCTGAAGATTCTGTATACATCATTTCCAATCGTAATCGGTTTGCCTATTCCAAGATGTTCTTTGATCTCCCACATGAATATTTTGGCCGTTGTCACACATAAATCCGGGACACAAACACACATCTTGCCCTACCAAACCAAAATATTTTTTTATCAATACCGCCTGTTCATAGTTTTTCTTCCTCTGTCATTGTAACCCTCCTGATTTTTCTTCAATATATATTTCATTTTGGCTGTTTGCAAATTATAAATATACCATTATATGATATGAATATACGGAAAATCTGTCACTATTTTTTCTTAATAATATAAATGGTATTTTCTCTTGTCGATGAAGAATATCTTGATGCCAATGGAAATATTCTTTGGGATAAATTTACCCTTTTCGGGCAAAACAAAAGAGCTTGAAAACCTTTTATAGATTTTCAAGCTCCTAAAGTACAGGGGATGAGAGAATCGAACTCCCACCAAAGGTTTTGGAGACCCCTATCATACCATTTGACCAATCCCCTATATTTAATTTCAAGGTATGTACCCTCAAAACCACACACATTATATCATATCTCTTTGAACTTTGCAAGTACTTTTTTCAATTTCCAATAACTCTTT
>NZ_ACEP01000007.1 GCF_000173975.1 Anaerobutyricum hallii DSM 3353 | reverse complement strand
TTTCTATTTTGTGTTGTTTTTTGTCTGTTTTCTAATGATATTTCTTCTTCATCAAGTAAAGTTTTTACGTCTTTATGTAAAATATATTTGACATCGCAATTTTTGTGTGTTATATATAAATCATACAAAAGAGTGTCATAAAATGGTATCTTACAGCTTCACTACATATCAGTTATTATGAGCCTCTTTTCGTATTTCCATTTTGTTTTTCAATTTACTAATGCAAAAATTTAAGGAGGTTTTATTATGCCATTTTCATTACTAGCTCTTATTATTTTTCTCATTGTTTATGCTATTATTGCATACGGTGTTTATTCTTCAAGAAAAATGCAATACGATGAGCGGCAAAAATATATGCAGAGCATTGCCTACAAGTACGGTTTTTTTACTCTCATTCTTGCAACTGCAGTCAATGGTTTCATAGAATATTATACAAAATCATCCTGGGGTACTCCATTAGCAGAATCATTTACCATTATTTGCATCGGTCTTATCGTATTTTTTACCATTTGTGTTTTTAAAGATGCTTATTTTTCTTATTCTGAAACACCGGTAAAAAATATCGTTCAAAGCATTTTCCTTTTTTCATTAATTGGTGGAATAAATCTTTATACTGGTATCATGAATCAGCAAGAAATTATCTCACAACATAGCCCTGTTAAATTCAATAATATCAATCTGATTTCAGGGATTCTACTATTACTTGCCGATGCTATTGTTATTACCCGCGCTATTATGGAACATCTGCAAAAAGAGGAGTAGCCTTATGAAAAACCTACGATTAAAAGCTGCCCGCGCTGCTCTTGATATGTCGCAGGCTGAACTTGCGAAACGTGTTAATGTGTCGAGACAGACTATTGTTGCGATTGAAAAAGGGGACTATAACCCTACGATTAAACTGTGCATTGCTATTTGCCATGAACTGGGGAAAACACTCGACGAATTGTTTTGGGAATGGTAAGCCGCTGTAGATACTATTCTATCGGATTGTTCAAAAAATACGAAAAAGAAGAACTAAAAAATTTACCCCATTTTA
>NZ_ACEP01000008.1 GCF_000173975.1 Anaerobutyricum hallii DSM 3353 | reverse complement strand
CGTACTTCAATATCATTTCTTTTAATCTTATGAGTTCCTCGGTATAATCTTTATTCTCTTCCGATCCCCAGATAAATCCCCCCGCATAATACGCACAGGTTGCCATCATCGAATGAAATGTCACCCGGAAGAACTGTTCTTCTGGAATATCTGTACGGAATGTTTTATCCTCTTTTGCCTTCTCATACATCCAGTGTAATCTCGTGTTCATCGAATATAATGATTTATAAAATTTTTCATACTTCTCCGCAGCAATGCCTTCCTGATGTACCATATAGTGGTTAAAGTTGTCGTTATACTGGAGTAAATCTTTATGATTCTGATACATATCAATATAACCATCTAATGTAAATATAAAACGATCAATCGCCGGAATATCGTGGATACTTTCCAGTGGCCTAATCGCATCTAACTTATCAAAATATGCCTTCCACTTTGCAGTACATACAGCCATAACAAGTTCTGGTTTACTTGAATAGCAGCGGAAAAGTGTTGCTCTTCCGATACCTGCTTTCCTTGCAATTTCTTCCATAGTCACTGCTTCTATTTTTTTCTCTACAAAAATCTGAAAGGCAGTATCTATAATCCTCTGATTACGTGCTTTTTCTTTTTCAATCTGCTTTTCTGACTTGCCCATAAATTTCTCCTATTATTCCTGATACTATCAATCTCATTTTACAGTAAAAAACAAAGTTTTGTCAATAAAATGAAGAAATTCTGAGGGTTGTGAGGCTGCAAAACAAACAAACTCCAAAAGATAAATTTGGGAAGATTGATATTTAGACAGTATTCTTCATATTATATTCCATCTTCTCTCTCAATCCGTTTACATCATCAAAGAAGTTGGCTGATTCGGCAGAAAAGAATCTTTTACTTCAACAGCCACAGACAGAATCCGAAGAAGAAAATAATCTATATTTGTGGCCCCGGAGCAAGGTTTGGATGCAAGTGCGTAAGAGAGCATTCAAAGCGCAGCAACTAAAGTCACAAATATAGATTATTTTCTTCTTCGGATTCGTCCGTTCTACTGTAAAATCAAAAGTTCTTCAAAGGTTTTCCTCAAAGAACTTTTTCATCCCTCGATATGCGACTTCCTCATCGGTTCCGCATATTTCTACTTCAACTTTCTGTCCGCACATCACATCCAATGCCATCACAGCGATAATATTCGATGCATCTGCTTCTTTTCCTTTTACCCGAAGAGTGATTCTGCTTTCATATGTTCTGGCTTCCTGAATCAGGAAAGACGCTGGGCGGGCATGAATTCCCTGTTCTTCTTTGATTGTATATTTAAACTTTCTCATAACTTTCTCTCCATAACTCGCACCTCTCGGTACGTCCCAATACATTTTACATTTTTATCTTTATATCATCCGATTCCGCCGAGTGCGATTCCTAGTACAAGGACTAAAATACATACCGGCACATAAATATACTTACATATCGGAAAATATAATTCTGTAAATTTATTTTTTCTTCCCTTGTTGACCTGTACCTCCACATACTTTTTACCAGCTATCCAGAAGAACATAATTCCTGCCAGTCCTGCACCAAGAGGGCAAATATAAATTGAAAGGACATCCATCCAGCTGGATACAATTCCCTGAATCATCAAAGATACAACTACACCGATAGCGGCAATAATGAGACAGGCTGCCTTTCTTCCAACGTGTAATTTTTCCTGTACAGTAGCAATCGGGGCCTCATAGAGGTTAATCAATGAAGTCATGCCAGCAAATAGTACCGCAACAAAGAAAATCATCGCAATCAATGTACTTCCCGGCATTGATTTTATTAGATTTGGCAGGTAAACGAACAGCAATCCCGGGCCTCCCTGGTTAAGCTGTGCCCCAGTTGTTGCCATTGCCGGAATAATGACAAGTGCTGCAAGCATCGCTGCAATCGTGTCAAATAATGCTACTCTTGCCGCTGAAGCCGGAATATCTTCCTCATCAGAAAGGTAAGAACCGTAAATAAGTGTTCCATTTCCCGCGACAGAAAGAGAAAAAAATGCCTGTCCTAAAGCAAATATCCACGTTTTAGGATTCATTAATGCGGTTTTATCCACACGAAAGATATAATGATACCCATCTGCAGCACCCGGCTGGAAAAATACATAAATACCAAGAATCACGAATAACACAAAAAATACTGGCATGAGTATCTTATTTGCTTTCTCAATTCCTCTTCCCACGCCAAACATCAAAATCGCCATACAGGCAGCTAACGCGATAACCTGCCATACATTGTTTCCAAACGCAGATGCCATACTGCCAAAACGCCCACCGAAATCTTCTACACTCTCTGGGGCGAGGGTTGCTCCTGTAAAAGTTCCGGCTGCATATTTTAAAATCCAACCCATAACTACAGTATAGCCGATTGCCATCGCAAGCGAACCAAGTACGGGAATCATTCCAAGAGCTTCTCCCAGCTTTCTCTTTCCTTTTTTCTCACAGATCATGCCAAATGCATCAATTGGGCCAGACCTTGCTGCCCGGCCAAGACTCATCTCACCGATAACACCTGTCGCTCCGATCAGAACAACAAAAATAATATATGGAATCAGAAATGCTCCACCGCCATAAAGCGAAACCCTTGTGGAAAACATCCATATATTTCCCATGCCAACCGCAGAACCGATACAGGCAAGGATAAATCCCCACTGACTGTTAAATGATTCTCTGACATTTCCATTCTTTCTATTACTACCATTATTCATACCGTTACTTTCTATTGATTTCTCATTCACACTTCTTTCTCCTTCATGTTTTGATAATTTTCTCCCCACTCTGACATCGCATCGAGTATAGGTTTTAAACTGTAACCCAACTCTGTCAATGTGTACTCTACTCTCGGCGGTACCTCCGCATACACCTTTCTGGTCAAAAGCTCACTCGCTTCCATCTGACGCAGCTGTGCTGTTAAAACTTTCTGCGATACATGACCAATCGACTTGCGAAGTTCTCCAAATCGCTTTGTTCCCGGCAATAAATCCCGCAAAATAAGAACTTTCCATTTATCACTGATAAGCATTAGCGTTGTTTCCACCGGGCAAGCCGGAATCTTCTCCTCCTGCTCCATCTTTACTTCAGGCATGCTTACACCTCCAATAGTTTCTTTTAGGTAACTACAGCTCAATATTGTGCTTACTTTACAGTATATTTGTATATCATTATTGTGACATCCTCCCTCCACCTGTAAAGGTTGGGGTTTCCCATCCTCGGCAAGTTTGGTTCTCGTTCGATAGCACTACCGTGCTAAGCATAAGCGAGCTATCCCCGTGTGTCCCACGGTTGTATTTGTTCTAAGGTCAC
>NZ_ACEP01000009.1 GCF_000173975.1 Anaerobutyricum hallii DSM 3353 | reverse complement strand
AATTTATTGAATGAACATCGCATCTCCAAAAGAGAAGAAGCGATATCTTTCCTTCACTGCCTCCTTATACGCTGCCATAATATGCTCTTTCCCTGCCAGTGCAGATACAAGCATTAACAAAGTAGATTCTGGCAAATGGAAGTTTGTGATCAGACAGTCAATTGCCTTAAATTTATAACCCGGATAGATGAAGATTTCTGTGTTACCACAGCCCGGATGGATGATTCCATTCTCATCTGCCACGGATTCAAGTGTTCTTGTACTTGTTGTTCCAACTGCGATGATTCTGCCACCATTTTTCTTAGTGTCATTAATCATTTTCGCTGCGGTTTCTGTTACGTTATAGTATTCAGAATGCATATGGTGTTCGAGTACATTTTCCACTTTTACCGGGCGGAAAGTTCCAAGTCCAACATGGAGAGTTACGCGGGCGATATTTACGCCCATATCTTCAATCTGTTTTAACAGTTCTTTTGTAAAATGAAGTCCAGCTGTCGGTGCGGCTGCGGATCCTTCATACTTTGCGTAAACGGTCTGATAACGGTTTTTATCCTGTAATTTATGTGTGATATATGGAGGCAGAGGCATCTGACCGAGGCGGTCTAATACTTCCTCAAAGATTCCTTCATATTCAAAATGTACAAGACGGTTTCCATCTTCTAATACATCAACGATTTCAGCTTTCAGTTCTCCATTTCCAAAGACTACTCTTGCACCTGGACGGCATTTCTTGCCCGGTTTTACAAGTGTTTCCCAGACATCATTTTCTTTTCTTTTTAATAACAGAATTTCAATGTGGGCTCCGGTATCTTCTTTTGTTCCGATAAGACGGGCTGGGATAACTTTTGTGTCGTTGATAACCAGACAATCTCCCGGATGAAGATACTCTGTAATGTCATGGAAAATACGGTGAGCTATCTCACCGCTTTCCTTGTTAAGCACCATCAATCTTGATGAGGAACGGTCTTCTAGCGGGTCCTGGGCAATCAGTTCCTGTGGAAGATCAAAATTAAAATCACTTGTTTTCATCATGCTCTTAATTCAACTCCCATTTTTTCAAGTTCTTTAAGAATCTTATCTACGATCTTGTTGATTTCAGCAGCTTCTAAGCTTCGTTCTGGGGAACGGAATACAAGGCTGAATGCAACGGATTTATATCCTTCTTCAATCTGAGAACCTTCGTAAACGTCAAATAACTGGATGCTCTCTAATAACTTGCCGCCTTTTTCTTTCATTACTTTTTCAAGGCTTCCTACGAAAACATCTTTTTTCATAACAAGACTTAAGTCTCTGTTTACTGCAGGGTATTTTGCTACGCCTTCGTATCTTCTGTCGAAAGTAGCCTTTTCTGTAACAGTTGGAAGGTCGATTCCTGCTACATATGCTTCACACTTCATGTCGTAGTTTTCGCATACTTCTGGATGTACCTGTCCGATAAATCCGGCATAAGCTCCGCCTACATAAATGAGTGCCTGTCTTCCTGGGTGTAAGAAAGGTTTTTCCTGGGATGGCTCGAAGTCAACTTTGCCGTCAAGACCAAGTTTTAAGAACATTTCCTCAAGAACACCTTTTAACATGAAGAAGTCACACTCGCCGTACATACCGAGAGTTAAACGCTTTCTTTCGTCTGGAAGTTCTGTTAATGGCAGAGCCTTTGGAAGATATACGTTACCGATTTCGTAGAGACGAACATTTTTATTTCTGTGGTTATAGTTACCTGCTAAAGAAGTTAAAATACCATTTAACTCGATCGTTCTCATGATACTGTAATCTTCTCCAAGTGGGTTTGCGATTACGATTGCCTGACGTAATGGGTCGTTGTCAGCAAGAAGTAACTTGTCAAATACTTTAGGGCTTTCAAAAGAATAGCACATTCCGCCGCAGAATCCGTTCTGCTCAGCGATGTTCATAACAACATCTTCTACTCTTGCAGCAAATGACTTCTTACCTGCAGTTGCCTCGCCGTGAGGAAGTGTGGTAGGAATGTTATCATATCCAAAGAATCTTGCTACTTCTTCTGCGATATCTGCAGAACATCTTAAATCCTGACGGAAAGATGGGATGAGTAACATATTTGTTTCTTTGTCGTAACCGATTTCAAGACGGTCAAAGTATTCCATCATCTTTTCTTCAGATACATTTGTTCCAAGAAGCTTATTGTATTTTGCTGGCTCGAAAGGAATCTTTACGTCTTCTACTGGATTTGGATATACATCTACAACACCACCAACAACTTCACCAGCACCTAACTCTTCTACTAACTGGCAGGCACGGTTGATCGCTTCTAATGCGTTCTCTGGGTCAAGACCTTTTTCAAACTTACCGGAAGCATCTGTTCTAAGACCGATTCTCTTAGAAGAAAGACGGATATTTGTTCCATCAAATGTAGCTGCCTCAAAAAGCATTGTCTGAATATCATCTGTAACCATGGAGTTTTCTCCACCCATGATACCAGCGATACCAACAGGACCTTCCGCATCGTTGATCATTAATACATCTTTATCAAGCTTTCTTTCCTGTCCGTCAAGTGTTGTGTATACATCACCGTCATTCGCACGTTTTACAACGATTTTATGACCTCTGATCTTATTTAAGTCATAAGCATGCATTGGCTGTCCGTACTCTTCCATAACGTAGTTTGTGATATCTACGATATTGTTGATTGGACGGATACCCATAGCTGCAAGTCTTCTCTGCATCCATTCTGGCGATGGAGCTAACTTGATATTCTTTACGATTCTTGCTGTGTATCTTGGACATAAATCAGTAGCTTCTACTTCTACAGAGATATAGTCTTCTGCTTTTTCGTTATTTCCAACTTCTTTTACTTCTGGAGCATAGAATGGCTTTTCAAATGTAGCTGCTGCTTCTCTTGCCATACCAATCATGCTGAAACAGTCTACACGATTAGAAGTAATTTCAAATTCTACGACTGCATCACGAAGTCCTAATGCTGCTACTGCATCGTCACCTGGTTTTACATCTTTGCTCTCATCAAAAATGTAAATACCGTCTTCTGGTGCTTCTGGATACATATCGCGAGTGCTTCCTAATTCTTCAATAGAACACATCATACCGTAAGAAGGAACTCCACGAAGTTTACCTTTTTTAATCTTAATTCCATTTTCAGGATTTGGGCTTCCGTCATGTCCGCCCGCAACACGTCCGCCATCTAAAACAACAGGAACCATAGCTCCCTTAAATACGTTAGATGCGCCTGTTACAATCTGTACTTCCTCGTCACCTACATTTACCTGACAGATAACTAATTTATCTGCATCTGGATGTTTCTCGATTTTTTCAATTCGTCCAACAACGATTTTCTCCAGATTCTTATCAAGGTATACTGCATTCTCTACGTGGGAACCAGACAGAGTCATCTTGTCTACATATTCCTGTACAGTACAATCCAAATCTGGAACATATGCTTTAATCCATGAAATTGGTGTATTCATTTTTGTCTCCTTTTATATCTATAAACTTAAATATATTTTGAATTTATCTTACCGAGATAATTCTAGTTTCTCATCATGTTAACCTTTTTACATTTCATCGAATTAGGTTTCTCGGTCTTACTAAAAAATATTTGAATAATTCTTTCTGCTGATTGATGAAATAACTTTTCAACACGCTCTAGAACTGCTTAAGGAATCTGGCATCGTTCTCATATAACAGACGCATATCATCAATCTCATATTTTAAGAGTGTAACTCTCTCAAGACCGATTCCGAATGCAAATCCTGAATATACTTCTGGGTCGATTCCGCAATCGCTTAATACCTTAGGGTGTACCATTCCACATCCAAGAATCTCGATCCATCCGCTTCCCTTACACATACGGCATCCTTTTCCACCACATTTGAAGCAGGATACGTCTACCTCTGCACTTGGCTCTGTGAATGGGAAATGATGTGGACGGAACTTAACCTTTGTATCTGGTCCAAAGAATTCCTCTGCCCACTGCTGTAATGTTCCCTTTAAGTCAGCAAATGTGATTCCTTTATCTACTACAAGTCCCTCTACCTGATGGAAAGATGGGGAATGTGTTGCATCTACTTCGTCAGAACGGAATACACGTCCTGGTGCGATAACACGGATTGGCATACGGCCTGTTTCCATGATACGCGCCTGTACTGGGGAAGTCTGTGTACGAAGAAGGATGTCCTTTGTAATGTAAAATGTATCCTGTTCGTCCTTTGCAGGATGGTTTGCAGGGATATTTAACAGTTCGAAGTTGTAGTGGTCATACTCTACTTCAGGGCCTTCTACTACTTCATAACCCATACCGATAAATACTCTTTCAAGGTCATCTAATGCAATCTGGTTTGGATGACGATGTCCTACTGCTACCTTTTTACCTGGTAAAGTTACATCAATAACTTCCTTTTTCATCTTCTCTTCACGAAGTTTCTTCTGGATAGCTGTTCTCTTCTCTTCCATCTTTGCTTCGATACCGGCACGTGCCTCATTCACCATCTGACCTACCTTTGGTCTGTCTTCTGGTGCAACATCCTTCATTCCTTTTAACAGGCTGGATAACTGTCCTTTTTTACCAAGGAAAGCAACTTTAACATCATTAAGCTTGTCAATGCCTGCTGCATCTTCAATTGCAGCAAGTGCCTGCTGACGAATCTGCTCGATTTTCTCTTTCATGATAAACTCCTTTATTTTTAAATTAATTTACTTTGGTAAATGATGATAACGGTTCTTTATTAAACTTGAGCTATTCAGAATTCCGTATTCCAAATTTACAGTCAGTAATTCTCAAAGTCTGAACAGCCACATATGACTTGAACAAACTTATAAAAACTATATCTCTACTCTGATAGTCCTTATCTGATGATCTTTATGTTATAAAAAGCAGGTAAGTTGATAAACTATTTATAACATAAAAAAGTCCCTTTTTAACCGAAATTAAAAAGGGACGAATAAATCCGCGATACCACCCTGATTCCTGAATATACTAAATGTTATTCAGGCTCTCATTCACGCGTAACGTGCGCATACGACATTCCTTACCTGATTACGAATCAGTCTCCGAAATGCAGCTCCAGTGTGGAAATTCGAAATATAACGGAGCCTCGGAGAACTTCCAGCCGATGATCCTCCTTCTCTAACGGTACATCATACTTCTACTGTGGGCAAAAGCCCCACTTTCAACGCTTTTTCAATGAATAACATTGTAACGCAGGGAAAAATTAATGTCAAGAGCTATCCTGAATTTCTCTCTAACATTAATCAAATTCAAGGACATTTAGAGCATGTTTAAAAATGTTCTGGCGAAAAATCAGCTACAAAAACAAGTACGAGAAAGACTTCAATAGTATATTAATCCCATGCAATTCGCCCTTCCATCATCAAAAGCTGCTGCCCCATTCTCGAAAATTCCCCCAGCACAACTTTTCTCCCTTCGGCTGTCTTGTACCAGTCTTCTCTGGAAATGCCATCTACCACTACTGGATACACCAATATTTCTATCTCTGGAAATACCATCGAGTAATAGAGATACGACCTTCTGGAATGGTGCGCCTTGCAGCAAAGAATTGCCTTTTTCAAATGGATATCTTTCTTCTCAAGCAGGACTTTTGTTTTTTCCGCATTTTCTAATGTATAGGTTGCCTCACACTCTTTTAAAATAGCAGAAGCCGGAACTCCATTCTGTATCAGGACTGCCTCTAAGAAATCTGCCTCACAAGCAAAATCTGCTCCGTATTTCTGCCCTTCTTTTGAAACACCCTGAAAACTCCCCTGTACTTTCGTGTAGCCTCCTGATGGCAATAACAACGGGGCATATCCATCTTTATAAAGCCTTGCCGCTTCCTCTGTATGTTCTGGTCTGGCACAGCCTGGAATAAAGATTGCATCTGCCTTTTCGAGTTTATCTTCTAAAAATATATAATCTGTAATTTCCTGAATCTGTTTTTCATCTAAATGATACATTTTTCTACCTTCTATTACTCTATTATCCATTATTGCTGATTTTCATCTTTGTTTTTATTTGCTTTATTCTTCTTCCGATCTGCTCTCTCATCTTTCGACTTCTGGCGCATCTTCTCTGTCTGGGCTCTTTGCTGCTTACGCCAGTTCGGACGGAGTGTTCGGATAAGCAAATGGTAATTATCTTTATTTTCCAGAAAATAATTCACTTCTGCACCATAAAAGACCATCGACATACAAAAATACAGCCATAAAAGAAGAATCATAATTCCTGCCATACTTCCATAAATATATGAGAAATTTGTAAAGTTATCCATATAAATAGAACACCCTACAGAAACCGCCACCCAGCCAAGTGTTGCAATCAAAGCTCCCGGAAACTGTTTCCGAAAACTCGACACTCTATTTGGAATCCATTTATAAATTATCATAAATAACAGCGTGAGAAATATCAGGGAAAATATAATTCTTTTATGCATAAAATATCCAAGTATCGGAACTACAAAAGGAAATTTTTGGAGAAAATAACTATATAAGCTGTTACCAAATACCCACATTACAAGCATGACGCTTATCATAAGTGCAAATAGTAATGTATACACCAGACTAAATAGACGTATCGCAAAATAATTTCTATTCTCGTCAATATCGTACACCGAATTCAATCCAATAACGATAGAATAAACTCCACGCGAAGAAGACCACAGTGCCGCAATGATAGAAATCGCAGATACTGTAGTTCCCGTCTTTCGATAAATTTCATTTACAATACTTTTAATTAATGATCCTTCCTCAAAAGAAATCATTCTTGTCAGTATCACTATGATGTCATCTTTTGAAAAAGGAATGTATCTGGTTAAGGTCAGCAGGAATATCATAAATGGAAAAATAGAAAGGAGTATAAAAAAGGCAGACATCGCCCCGAATGCTCCCACATGATCATCACTGCATTTTTTCAGGAAATCCATAACCAGTTCGTATAAATTTTTAATCCTCTTTCTTGCTGGCATACTTTCTCCTCTTTATATTTTTAACTTCATACTTTTATATAGCTGCTTCGCATCATAACTTTCTCCATAGTTTAAATCAGATCTCGCATAGCCGATTTATCATACAATGTTTTCATAATTTAAGCCATATGCCACAACTATAATCAAAAAAAGAAAAGCCGCCTCATTCACATGAGACGGCTATAAAGCATACACCCAAAATGCCGTAGCCTGCGATTTTGAGTCCTAGCCAAAGCCAGGTGGGTAACTTCAATTGAACTTCTGACTTCCTCTCAAAAGGGGAGGCTTGCCATCCCTTCAACAATTTTAGTTTCCCAAGTTCAAAAATGTAGGTTCAAAATAGCAGGGGGTCTCGAACATCCCAGGCTAGTATACACATACTATAACGTAATTGCTCTTAAATTTCAAGATTAAATTATCTACTTTATTGTAAAAATATTACTTTTTATATTTCGACACGTTATGCACAAACATATCACATATACTTAATTAATAACATAAATAAATTCCGCAAAAAAATTATAATATTTATCAATACTACAGCTTCTATGCAATATTCCGTGTCAACTGCAACGAAATCTTGACCTAATCCAGATAAAGTCTTCCATCTCTCACATGATAATCACGATTTTTATGACGGAGCAGTGTATGTTTCATATAGTGAAGTAAATACTCCTCCCCTCTCATATCCAGCATCGTAAGAAGATATCTTGCCAGATAATCCGCCTCATCATCTATAAGCATCATATGCCTTCCGTTTAAATAGTATGCCAACGCACTGCCATCATTATACTGTTCTTTTAAATAATTTTTGCTGGCACTGATACGATCAATAACCATCTCTGCCACATATTTCTTCGGCATCTTCATTCCGACAAGCTTGCCGCCCGGATTAATGCTGTAATCAATCCAATATTCAAAATGATGAAGATTCCTTCCTTTGTGATGAAGCCATCCCCTTGAACAGTTCTTTAATTCCTTTTCCCGGTTAATCGGACTTCTGTCTCCCTGATAATAAATAATTCCCGGAATAAATTCAATCGGTGTATATTTGGACAAATCATGAAGAAGTCCCTGCTTATAAAGTCCCACTTTAAAACATGTTTTCATTACTAACATTTTGTGGTGGGTAATCGTGCAAAAATGTCCTTTTAAATTTTTAAATATATTCATTCTCCTACTCCTCCAAGCCATTCTCTCTTACAATTATACATCATTATTAACACTTTTCTTCAAAAAAATTAAAAAAAGAATTCTCCTTAACATAAATTAAAGAGAATTCTTAGAACCATTTAGGAAATTTTATATATTGTACAGCTTGTTCTCCGAATTTTTCAAACACGCTCTGAAGCATGTTTGAAAAATCATTAGTGCCTACTTAGCCGATTCTATATACTGTGCAACTCGCTCCGCAGACTTTCCATCACAATAAGTGAAATACTTCTTACAAAATGCTTCCTGTTTGCTGTAATCATACTCATCTAATTTACTTAAATGCTCGGCAAGTTTTTCTTCAGAATCTACCATCGGTCCAACCTGTACTTCTTCCATAGTACAAACAAGTTCTTTATCTTTAAGGACTTTATCTGCATCATAATTTGTCATAAAGATTGGCTTTCTCATAAGAGCTGCCTCAAACATCGTATCTCTGTAATCTCCAACAACGATATCTGCTGCACCTACCGCTTCTCTTAAAGATATATCCTTTGTTATATTTTTAGAGAATCCCTCTATTTCAATATTCTGTATATACTGTCCTTTTGGAAGAGGAATATTACATACAACCACAAACTTATCTCCAATGAGTTTTTTCAGCCGCTCGAGATTCAGTAATTCTTTATAACCACTTGCAGCCGTTCTGTTTCGCAATAATGGCATATACAGAATTACTTTCTTATCCTGTGCTTCTGGGAATAAAGCAACTACTTTTTCTTTGGATTCTTTGATAAACTCTTCATTGAAATATATGTCTGTCTGACAGCTTCCTTTCATTTCAAAGGCTTTTTTTTCTCCAATTCCATACATCTCAGATATTACCGGCATTAACTCTAAAGAAGGGATTGGAAAATGATCAATATGCATACGCTTTTGGATCATTTCTTTATATTCTAAAGGTTTCTTTGCCATTCTTATTGTAGTTCTTCTTCCATGAATAAATGGGAATGCAGATTCTCCAAGTACGATAACTTCTGTCTCTTCTCGAAGTGTCATCATAGCAAGGTATACCAATGGTTTTAAGCAAATAATAAATCTTGCTGTTGCTATTTCCTTCAGAAGATCTTCTTTGTTTGTATATTCTTGTGCCTTAACTTCTTTAACAACAAATGTATCTTGTGCTTCTAAAAGTTTTCCTAAGGTATAGAATCCTGTATAGCTTATCTTTTTACCATCTGCCATAAACAGAATCTTATTTTCCACTGGATTCTCAGAAACTAAAGAATTATAAATCTTCTGCTTTTCAATCTGATCCACCGTCAGTTTCTGTATCTTCTGTTCAAACTCTTCATTTCTCTGCATCGTTTTTTCAGGAATGAGATAGCCGCCGCCCTGTGTATCGGTTTCTTTAAGCTGATACATCTTTCTATATTCATCCTGTACTGGTTTAAAGGATCTTGCTACAGAAATACGAATGTTTCTTGTAAACTTACCTCTTGGCACTTTCTCTTTCATCTTTTCAAGATCTTCTGCTGTAAATGCAGGAGCAAACTCTTTTTTCTGTCCATATAATGCTACAGAATCAACCAGTGGGGCAAGTACCTTGATAAATATTTCATCTTCCTGATAGGTCTTATAATAATCTAAAATGAAATTATATAATCCCCGGTCTAATTTTTCTCTGTCTGTAACATCCAATGCTTCATAATTTCTTGTGAATTCAAGAAGATATTTTTCCATAGCGTTAAATAACTCTTTATCATAAGAAATATTATTGATAACCGGTTCATATTTTCCATTTACCAGTTTATAAGATTCAATACTCTTATATGGCATGTTGGCAAAAATAGCCTCTATGAATAACTGTGATGCATTATCTGTTGTAAAGTTATAACGGATATTATCTTCATCAGAAGCTAATATTGTTCGTGAATAATAGAAATAGGATTTCGCATCATCTCCTGCAATCGTCTTCCACAGAGATGTAAAGTTCTCCTGAGTGTATCCTCTTCCCCAATATTCAACCATAGCAAACTTTTCTGTTTTATCAATTTCCTGTTCTAAGTATCCGCAAACAGATACTCTTTGTTCTTTCGCCAGATTAAGAAGATATTCTTTGTATTCTGTAGAGTTTTTGAATATCTCTACAAGACGATTCTTTTCATTAGGCTCAATTTCCTCTTCCTCTTTCAAGTAGCTTAACTTAGGGAAAAGTTCCATAAACTTCTCTTCTGATAAAGACATAGCCTGCAACAGCTTATCATAAGTGGTAACACCTGCAAAATTTCCATAACTAAACCAGAATCCCTCATCAATATCATGTACAAAAGATGGGATTCTCCATGCACGTCTTGATGCATAAATGTATTTTGTTTTTATATCAATATTTTTCATCTTAATAATTTCGTCTGCTATACGTTTAAGATGATATCCGTCTCTTGATACAAAATATAACGTCTCGTATCCTCTAGCCTTCGCATCCTTTAACAGCCAATCAATATAAGGGACAAAGCAAAGTGATACATAACTGTATACAAACTTTTCTTTATCAAATAAATGGTTTTGACGGAATCTGGCCATCAATGCTGCAACCAGATAGGAATCATAGCTATCAAGCTGCTCGGTTAATTTCCCTTCAAATTCATTATATTCAGGTTTTTCAATCTGATTAGCTACAATGCCTAAACGGCGTGGCATATTAACATCCGGTACTCTTCCATCTCCTGTATGAATCCATTTGCCAAAATCATAAAATGGTTTAAAGCTCTTATATACCTCTAAGAATAACTTTCTCGTAGTTTTCTGTACGCCATACTCACTGGAAAGGAACAGAGGAATCTGTGTCAGAACCGGATCTGCCTTTTCAAGCATTTTCTCAATGATTTCCTTAGGCAGGTACATATCACTGATTAATACAACGGTCTCCTTATTCTCTAATAACTTCTTTACTTTATTGATATTTTCTGTTAAAGGAATCGTATTAGCAATCTCTATTTCCTGCTCGCACTTCATAAGAAATGCTGCCTGTTCATCTGTCAGATTATATACCCACTGCAGTTTATCAAAAATATCCTTCATGTAAATTTCACGACGTTCTGAATGTCTGCTTTCCATTGTTTTATGATAGCATTCTCTTACATCCGCTTCTGCAAACATACGCAGTTTCGGATATTCTTCTACAAAATATTCTGGATAATTTAAATCGCTCTTCTTTATCACTTCTTTTACTTTATAGAAAATTCCCTTTGGATCTAATACTTTTCTTGAAATTAAAGTATCAAAGATATCAAAGCTGTACAGTGTAGGAAATTCTCTTTCAACTGGAGTGAATTCTAAAGTCTGATTAACAATTTTTTCAAAGGAATCTTTATCGGAGTATTTCCAATATAGATTACTGATGCGGTCAATTCCCTTCAAATCATCTCTATCTTTATACGTTTTAATCGCCTGCAGCAATTCAGAGAAACTATAGCATAATTCTCCCGTTGTTACCTCCATATAATCATGGTTCAGACCTTGTACAGCCTCATCATAATCAAATACATAACGAATATAATGAGATACACCTGCGCTGACAAAATCCGTAAAAATAGAGGAGTAGTCAATAACCGCCAGATCTATTTTATCTATAATCTCATAAATATCATCTCTATTATCCCAGAATAATAAATATGGACAATCTTCATATTTTTCTTTCATTTTTAAATAAGCATATTCATTCTCCATAACTGGATGCATTTTAAAAACAAATAACAGTTTCTGGCGCTTACATACTTCGATCAACTTCTCAATATCTGGAATAGCTATATGAAATGTATCTTCACTAAGTGCTTGTCGGTATGTTGGTGCATATACTGCTATTTTATAACTTTCATCTAACCCTTTTGCCTTTAAAATATCATGGTCAAATGTAGTAATCGGTTCAAAATATTTCTGGTAAATATTTCTCGGATATCCAGCTCTGACAACCTTATCTTCGTCAACTCCACACATTCTTTTAAAATCATCTACCATCATAGGAGAAGGACATAAAAATAACTGATTATCTCTATAATACTGATTATGCAAAATATATTTATGAGCAAGTCCCTCAGCCATACCACCTGTTGTTAATACCCTTTCAACATCTTTTGCTCCAACCCCATGATAAAGATTTAAGTATTTCACATGACGCATTCCCTTTGGAATTCCGATTTTTACCTGTTCAGCAACAAGTACACCTGTTTTTTCAATTGCCCGGTCAGCTTCTAATGTGTCTAAAGTATATGCTCTGTATCCTAAATTTCTTACATACTCTGTGGTTTCTTCACTTCCACTTAACCAGTAAGCAGTAATATCTTTTCTGTACTTATTTACATATACAAATAAATATTTCGGATTACCACGAAAATCATTTCCAGCCTGTCCGGCATTAAAAGCCCATACAAGATTTTTATCTTCTTCTGTTATATCAATGATTTCCTCTTCCACATTTTCTGTCACTTCAATCTCTTTTGCTTTTTCTTCCTCTTTCTGTTTTTTCTTAGAAGTTGCTGGTTTCAAACATCCTTTTAATAATTCTTTAAAAGACTTTTTCATAAATTTTTACCTTTTTCTCCTATACCTTATTTTTACTTTTTAGCTCATTTCATCTAACTACATTCCCGGCGTACAAATTACAGGAATAATTTCCCAGACACGCTCGAGAAATAAATAGTCTTATTTTACAATCTTACAGTAATTCTGTCAAACTTTTAAGCATATTATTCCTTGCTTTTTTCCTGCTCTTTTTCTAAATTTACTGTATCCCGCACCAGATATATCGGTCTTCTCCTAATCTCTCCTAAAATAACCGACAAGTATTCTCCGATAATTCCCAAAAGGAAAAACAGTACGGTAAACATAAAACAAATTACAACGATAATTGTTGTATATCCTCCCGGTGCACCAACGTGTATTTTCATATAAATAGAATAAATAATCAGAAGCACACTTGCAATTCCGGCAGATGTTCCACAAAGAGATGCTATTTTTAATGGTAAATCAGAATAACTGATCATTGCTTTAACGGAAAACCTGAACAGATTACGAAGACTGTATTTACTCCTGCCACCTGCCCGCTCTCCTGCTGTATACTCTATTGTCGTTTTTCTAAAACCGATACTCTGCACATAGGCCCGGAGGAAACGGGAACTTTCTCTAAAATGCTTTCTTAGCACTTCCGCCGGTCTTTTTGTAACTGCAAAAAAATCAGAAGCATTCTCCTCAAAATGTGTTTGTGAAATTCCATTTAATATTTTATAAAATAATTTTGATGTAATATTCTTAAAAAGTCCTGCGCTTTTATTGGACATCCGCACCATGCTGACTACCTCATATCCCTGATGAAATGCATCTAAAATCTGTGGGATACATTCTACCGGATGCTGTAAATCTGCATCCATACAAATGACTCCGTCACCTGTGCTGTAATCAATACCTGCTATCATCGCCGCTTCATGTCCATAATTTCGGGAAAAATGAATGACTTTTACCTTTTCTGACTCCATTGCCAGACGGTCTAATATAGCCGGAGAAGCATCTTTGCTTCCATCATTGACAAAAAGAAGTTCATATTCACACGGCAGACTTTCTACTACTGGCACAACAGCCTGATACATCTTGTCCAAAACTGCTTCTTCATTATATACAGAAATAACAACGGACAATTTATTAATTATATTCATTACCTGTCCTTTCTTTTTATTTTCTTTTTCCATAATAGCATTTCCCAAAAAACTTCGCAACCAGACCCTTTTTGTTTTTCATAATGTTTTCTTGATTCTTACTTTATAAGATGACCATTTTATTTGTGACATCCTCCCTCACCTATAGGACACCACTGAAAAAGTACCTTAGATACGGGAGTCTTCTTGCTGGAAGAGGATAAAATGTGCTTTTTCTGCGATTATTTTTTGATATTCTTCTTTCATAAAGTGATTATTTCATTTACGAATTACGATTTTCATGCGGTTATTCCTCGATATTCTCCTTTACAAAGTACTTATTTCATGCTAAACTCGGTTAGATACGACAGTTCATTTGTACCATCCTGTCGATAAACAAAACCAGGACAGCATTTTATTTTAACCGGAAAGATTTGACGAGAATATATGATTTAGAGATGCTGTGTGTTTGCAGCATCTTTTTTATTAGGAGGATTTTTAATGTATATTTTAGAAACAGAGCAGTCCTTCGATTCCGCCCATTTTTTAAGTGGCTACGAAGGCAAATGCAGTAACCTCCACGGACACCGATGGAGAGTTGTGGCTCGAATTGCTATGGACGAATTAAATAAAGAAGGCCAGACCAGAGATATGGTCATTGATTTCGGGGATTTCAAGAACGCTCTTAAAAAGCTTACTGATGCTTTAGATCATTCTTTCATTTTTGAAACAGGTTCTTTAAAAGAGAGAACAGTTGCCGCATTGAAAGACGAAGGATTTTTACTTCATGAAGTTCCTTTCCGTCCGACTGCAGAACAGTTTTCCCGCTATTTTTATGAACAGCTTAAGGGACTGAACTTCCCTGTATATGACATTTCCGTATACGAAACACCGACAAACTGTTCCACTTACCGGGAGGCTTCTTTATGATAACCTATCCCGTAGTTGAAAAGTTTGTAAGTATCAACGGCGAGGGACAAAAAGCCGGGAAAATCGCAGCATTTATCCGAATGAGAGGCTGCAATCTTGCCTGCAATTACTGTGATACTTCCTGGGCCAATACAAAAGACTGCCCTTGTGAATTTTTATCTGCCGAAGAACTAATCACCTGGCTCAAAGAACATTCCATAGAAAATGTTACTTTGACCGGGGGAGAACCTTTACTGACAGAAGAAATTGCTCCCCTGATTGAAGCTCTTGGTACTGCCGGTTTTTCCGTAGAGATTGAAACCAATGGAAGTGTTTCTCTTAACACTTTCGATACACTCGCTCACCGCCCGGCTTTTACTATGGATTATAAATGCCCGGACAGCGGCATGGAAAATGCAATGAACACAGACAATTTTTCCCTGCTTATTCCTAAAGACACCGTAAAGTTTGTTGTCAGCAGCATTTCCGATTTAGACAAGGCAAGGGAAATCTGTATACAATATAAAGTTGCCGAGCATTGCCCTATTTTTTTAAGTCCGGTATTTGGAAGAATTGAACCAAAAGAAATTGTTGAATATATGATAGAACACCATTGGAATGAAGCCCGTCTCCAGCTCCAGATGCACAAGTTTATCTGGCCGCCGGAACAGCGCGGAGTATAAAAGGAGGAAAGAAAACATGGCTATAGATAAAGATGCCATTCGTGAACACGTCAGAGGCATTCTCGCCGCCCTCGGTGATGACCCTGATCGTGAAGGATTGAAAGAAACACCCGACCGTGTAGCCCGTATGTACGAGGAAGTTTTTGAGGGAATGAACTACACCAATCATGAAATCGCCATGATGTTTAATAAATCATTTAAAGACGATTTATGTGTCGGCTCCGATAAAAAAGATATCGTCTTAGTTCGGGATATCCCGATTTTCAGCTATTGCGAACACCACATCGCCCTCATGTACGATATGTCTGTTTCCGTAGCATACATTCCAAAAGAAAAGGTTCTCGGATTAAGCAAAATCGCAAGAATCTGTGACATGGCTTCTAAACGCCTTCAGCTTCAGGAACGAATAGGCTCCGACATCGCAGAAATCATGTGCGAAGCCGCTGAGACAGACGATGTTGCTGTAATCATCCACGGAACACATAGCTGTATGAGCGCACGAGGAATCAAAAAAGAAGCCGCATCTACTGTTACAACTACTTTCCGCGGACGCTTTGAGACAGATGCTACCATTCAGAGCCAGCTTGCGATGATGCTGCATGCGTAAAATAAGGACATAAAAACTCATATTCAAAATTATCTATATAATAAATAGAGATTTACCATCACACACGAAAGAAGGAATCATTCATGCAGGAACTTAAAAATAAAGATGCTGCTGTTGTTGTTTTCAGCGGCGGACAAGATAGTACTACTTGCCTTTTCTGGGCATTAAAACGCTACAAAAAAGTAATCGCTTTATCATTCGACTATCATCAGAAACATGTAAAAGAATTAGAGTGTGCAAAGAAAATCTGCCGTGATCATGAAGTAGAACACCACATCATGGACATGAGCCTCTTAAACCAGCTCGCTCCTAACTCCCTCACACGAGTAGATATCAAAGTAGACGAAAGCGCACCAGAAGAGGGAACACCAAACAGCTTCGTTGACGGAAGAAATCTTCTCTTTCTTTCCTACGCTGCAGTATTTGCAAAACAGAGAGGCATCACAGACATTATTACCGGCGTATCCCAGAGCGACTTCTCCGGCTACCCAGACTGCCGTGATATGTTCATTAAGTCTTTAAATACAACCCTCTGCCTCGCTATGGACTATCAGTTTGATATTATCACACCTCTGATGTGGCTCGACAAAAAAGAAACATGGGCTTTAGCAGATGAACTTGGCGCATTCGATATTATCAGAAATGAAACATTGACCTGCTATAACGGAATCATTGGGGACGGATGTGGACACTGCCCATCATGTAAGCTGCGCAAAAAGGGACTTGATGCCTATTTGGCCTCTAAATAGGCATTTGCCGCAGGCAAAGAGACGCCCCCGAAGAGAGTCTAGTCCCTATATTTGTGACTTTAGTCGCGACGATTTGAATGCTCGCATCCAAACCTTGCTCCGAGGCCACAAATATAGGGACTAGACTCTCTTCGGGGGCTGTGCTTTGGCTGGGGAGAAAATTGCTATTTATTACTGGAGGGATTTGAATAGGCTCCAGAAGGATGTGGCTTTCTGTGGAGTTGTTTTTTGAAGGACTGATACTTGAATTATTGTTGTAGTATGCTGAAAACATATTAAAACAGATGCATGTATAATATTTTTTCTTATTAATCTTGTGTCAATCCTGAAAGATTTAACTTTCCGAATTACTTCTATCTCTCCTGATTTCTCCCACAAATCACTTCAGCAATAAATAGGAATTTCAT
>NZ_ACEP01000010.1 GCF_000173975.1 Anaerobutyricum hallii DSM 3353 | reverse complement strand
ATCTTCTCTCTTCTCGGGCGTCTGTCTCTTAATGAATTAAATAGCAAGAAAATAATGGGAGAATAAAGCTGCTAAGACAGCTCCGACAAATGGAGCAATCCCCGGAACAAGCAGTCCATACTGCCAGTCATTGTCAGCTTTATTTTTGATAGGGAGTAACTGGAACGCAAGGCGTGGTCCTAAGTCCCTTGCCTGGTTCATGGCAAATCCTGTAGTTCCGCCAAGTCCCATACCAACAGCCCAGACGATAAGTCCGACACCGATAGGTAACTGTTTTTCATAATTGGTTGCGACAGCTAAAATGGCAGTTAAGAAAACAGTTGTTGCGATTGTCTCGACAAAAAAGTTACGAGGAAGATTTCTACAGTTTGGATTTGTAGAAAAGATATTTCGAATGGCAATCGGATCTATTTTCCCTTCGCTTGCTTTAAAATGATCAGCGTACATTACATATACGACAAGTGAACCAAATAAGGCACCGAGAAATTCTGCAATACAATAAGGAATAAAATTGGTCCACGGAATCATGCCAAGAATTGCCTGGCATAATGCCATGGCAGGGTTAATGCAGACACCTCCGAAGATAAACAGGGTAACAGAAATACCAAAAGCCCAAGTGGTGATAGCAAAAATGTGTCCGCTTCCATGGTATTTTGTTTTAGTAAGGACTTCATCACAGTGTACGCCGACACCGAATAAAATCATAAGGGCTGTTCCTAAAAATTCAGCTATAAGTGAGTGTAACATAACGATTTTTCCTTCCGTCTCTTTTCTTTTGTTTTATAAATTTATTTATTCTAATAAAAGCGTTTTAATAAAAAACAACTTGAAATACATTGATTTTTCCAAATGCTTTCGTGGCTGGTCCTTATAATAAAAATCAATCATGAAATAATTTATATCGATAATTATAGTTACTGAAGACTTTTCATATTAAAATTATGAAATAATATCAGTGATTATAGTTACTAAGATTTTTAATACTAAAATTTAGATATTAACAACAACACCTAAACCATCAGGAATAACAGCAACTTTTGCATCGTTTCCTTTGATTTTAAATGCCATAGCAAGAGCTTCATCCACGTTAGAAGCAAGTTCCATATGCATATCTTTTACCAGTTTCGGGTCAACGAGATCTGATACCATGATGACTTTATGATGTGCAAGGATACGGGCAAATATCTGGGAAGTCCACTGGTCAGGAACTGTTTCCAAACGAGGAGTATGGATAGCCTTTTGTTCAAATTCTTCCGGATTTTTTACATCGGCGATATTGTGGTAGAAACCAACTCCGCCATGACCATCGCGGCATCCGGCAATCATGATAATGATTCCACTGTCAGGAAGAGTAGCTTCAGCGGCAGTCATACCTTTAATTGCCTGATAAATATTCTGGTCAAGTGGATATCCGCCGTTAGTAGAAATTGCAATATCACAATCTACTTTATCTACGCTTGCAAGAGAGCGGACAAAATCGCAGCCTTTTTCATGGGCAGCTTCCATATCTCCGGCAAAAGAACCAATGATTTCGTGATTTCCATTTAATACAACATTAACAATGAAAGCAAGATTTGCCGTTCTTGCAGCGTAAACCATATCTTCATGAATTAAATTATGGCAGAGGTTACCTGGGCGGGATTTTTTGTCATTAATAAATTCTCCGCTGTGATTAGCCATAATTGTTTTATAGGAAGCAATACCTGGCAAGACGGACTTTCTGCCGCCGGAAAAACCTGCGAAAAAGTGAGCTTCGATAAAGCCTTCGGAAATTAACAGGTCAGCTTCTGCTGCTATCTTGTTAATAATGCAGTCACCGCCGCTTGGTAAAACACCAATTTTTTTCATAGAAGCATCATCCGTAGAAATGTGCATAACAATTTCTTCATTTGCAACAATTTTCTCACCATATTTATCAACTAATTCTTCATGTGTACTTGGACGATGAAAACCAGTTGCAACAAGAATGCGAATTCGGGCATCCGGAGATACGGAACGGATTCTTCGTAAAAGAATAGGAGTAATAATTTTTGAAGGAACCGGACGAGTGTGGTCAGAACTGATAATGACAATATCCTTTTTTCCTTTTGCCAGTTCTTCTAAGGGTTTAGAACCAATCGGATTATCTAAAGACTGCTCTACCAGTTCTTTTTCAGAAAGTTCGGTGGTATATTCGCTCTGTTTTCCGTCTAAAACACCTGCAAGATTTTTTTCAGGCAAGCTGATTTTCATTGTTCCTTTATCATAAGGTACGTTCATTTCAAACATTTTTAAATCCTCCTGTAAAATTATGTGCATTTGAATTTGTTAAGTAGATTTTTGTATATAAATCTCTTGACGAAAATCTATTTTATATAAAATGAATCTCTATGAAAACAACATTTCATATTAATAAAAAGTGTTAGTAAAAGATAATAATAAAAAATGTTATCAAATGTTACCAACATCTGTTAAAGATATGATATACTATTTTATGAAGAAAGGGTGAAAAAGAATGAATCATGAATATTTACTAGAATTTTTGGAAAAAAAAGATATTCCTACCGTACATAAATTACGCCATGCGTATCTTACTTACTATGGATTAGATCAGCAAAATACTTATGTATTAAAAGAAGGAGTGGTAAAAACAAGTATCATCTTAAGAGATGGAAGGGAATTTAATATTTCTTATTTAAAAGCACCAGATATTATTTCTTTATTAAGAGATGAAGTAAGTCAGTACACTTCAGCACCATTTAATGTGCGGATAGAAAGCGAGACAGCCGTTTTCTATAAAATTCCACGAGTAACTTTCTGGGAATATGTCAATGAAGATAAAAAACTTCAGGATTATATTAATGCCTACTATAGAGAACAACTTTCTCAGGCAATCTACCGCCAGCAGCTTATGACAATGAATGGAAAAACAGGAGCGGTATGTGCGTTTTTATACTTGCAGATAGAACCATTTGGAAAGAAAATGAAAGACGGGATACTTATTGACTTTCAGATTACCAATGATGATATTGCAGGATTTTGTGGTATTTCTACACGAAATAGTGTGAATCGTATCCTGCGCGGTTTAAGAGAAAATGGAATTATTTTCATAGCTGACCAGAAGATACTTATAAAAGACAAAGAATATTTAGAACAATATGTAAAGGGCTGACTATGGCTGCTTGACAGAGCATGCGAAATACTTAATACCGGTAATTTATATAGAAGAAAAAGAGATTATCGCTAAGATTCATGCAATGACAAAAACATTAGTTGCTTCTATTTTAGAGAACGAGAAGCCAGTTTATGTAGATTTTGAAACACAGGAAAGGATTCCAAAAGACTCTGCATTATGGTATAAAGAAGTTATAAAAACAAATGGGGAGTGTTTGAGTATCAATGATGACAGAAGAGTATAAAGAGGAATACAAAAAAGCAAGAAAAGCAGCAATGAAGCAGTATCGAACCTGTGCATCAAGAGGTTGGTCTTTATATCCACCGGTGCTTGATGAAGTATCCGCTTATGTAAAAACAGCAGGTGAGGAAGTGCTTGGAGAAATGGAAATACCACTTTCGCTTGTGACTGGGACGAGAACTGCAGGCAGACAGAATGCCTTCAGTAAAGATTTTCTTCCGATTCTTCCAGAGAACAGCGAATTTGCAAGGAAGTGGATTACACTTTATGAGGCGCAGATGGAAGAGGGGATTCGAGACCCGATTTTAGTTTATGAATTTATGCATCAGTTTTATGTGCAAGAGGGAAATAAGCGAGTCAGTGTTATGAAGTATCTCGATGCCTCACACATTATGGCAAAGGTAATCCGAATTTTTCCAGAAAAAACAGATGAGCCGTCTGTAAAGCTTTATTATGAATTTATAGAATTTTATCGTAGTACAAAATTCTATGATATTGTTTGTAAACAGGTGGGAAATTATGCGAAACTCCTGAAATTTATGGGAAAGGAACGGAACGAAGCTTGCAGTGATGAGGAACGGAAGAAGTTACAAAGCCTTTTCTATCATTTTTCTTCTATATATAATGCAGTCGCAGGAAACGAAGAAGCAGTGCTGACGGCCGGAGATGCCTTTTTAATCTATCTCAATATTTTTTCTTATGAAGAGGCAGCCAGTAAGCCGGCATCAAAACTTCGGGAAGAAATTCTTAAAATGTGGAAAGAGTTTGTTCCAGCAAAAGAGGCAGAGTCAGTAAAGCGTTTGTTAGAGCCGGAAGAAAAAAAACCGGCATTTTGGAATAAGCTACTAAATTCCACCCAAAAGCTTTCTATTGCCTTTGTCTATGATAAGAAGCCAGATACATCAAGCTGGTTATATGCACATGAACTTGGCAGGCTACATCTTGAGGAAGTCTTTCCAGAAAAAGTAGAGACAAGTTGTTATATCGGAGATGTGGAACAGGCAGCGGTCGATGGAAATCAGGTCATATTTACGACCACACCTCTTTTAATGCCAGAAAGTTTAAAAGCCGCATTAAAATATCCAGAAGTACAGATACTTAACTGTTCTTTGAACTATGCGTGGAAGTCGATTCCAACCTATTATACGAGAATGTATGAGGTGAAGTTTTTAACCGGGCTGATTGCAGGTTCTATGGCAAAGGGAGAGAATATCGGCTACGAGGCAGATTATCCAATTTATGGAAGTATCGCCAATATCAATGCGTTTGCGCTCGGTGTGGCAATGGTAAATCCGAATATTAAGATTTATCTAAACTGGACTTCCGAAAAAGGAAAGCAAAAAGCAGCAGTTGAGGAACTTGCCCTTGTCTCCGCCAGAGATATGATTTCTGCTGACGGATGTAATCGGAGATTCGGTCTTTATTCCAATGAAAATGGTGAAATCCTGAACATAGCTACCAGTGTTCTTGATTGGGGCATTTTCTATGAAAAAATCATACAGCAGATGCTAGACGGTACATGGAAAAAGGTATCTGACAAAGAAACAGCGTCAAGAAACTACTGGTGGGGGCTTTCTGCCGGAGTAGAGAACCTGATTTGTTCTTCACAGATGCCTTATGGAACAAAGCGGCTTGTAGATACGTTTCAAAGTCTTATCACAGAAGGACATTTTCATCCTTTTGAGGGCATGTTTTATGACAAAAACGGCAGAGAACACGGCAAAAAGAACACAATATTAAGTAATGAAGAAATTATCACAATGGACTGGCTGTTTGCCAATATTGTAGGAGAAATTCCTGAAAAATACGAGTTAAAAGAACAGGCAAAACCAATTGTAGAACTTCAGGGAGTGAAGGGAGAAAAAGAATGAATATCCTTGTAATTGCAGACGAAGAAGCACCATCTTTATGGGATTACTTTCGTCCGGAAAAATTGAAGGATGTCGATTTGATTTTATCCTGCGGAGATTTAAATCCGAAATATCTTTCCTTTCTGGCAACCTTTTGTAAAGGCCCGGTACTCTATGTACACGGCAATCACGATGACCGTTACGAGAAAACTCCGCCCGAGGGGTGCATTTGCATAGAAGATAAAATCTATGAATATAAAGGCATCCGTATTATGGGACTTGGTGGTTCCTATCGTTACAGTTCGGGAATCAACCAGTATACGGAAAGAAAGATGCGAAACCGTATTTTTAAAATGTGGTTTCCACTCTGGCGAAAGAAAGGATTCGATATTCTTCTCACCCATGCGGCAGCTTACGGAGTAGACGATGCCAATGACTGGGCACATATGGGGTTCGAATGTTTTGTGAAATTATTAGATATATACCGTCCGAAGTATTATATACATGGACATATTCATTTAAATTATGGCGGGGGACATACCCGCAGACAGCAATACGGCGAGACAGAAATTATTAACGGATATCAGTTTCATAAATTTGAATATGAAACGGGAAAAGAAATAAAGATGTTTTAAAGCGTTTTGCAAATAGGCTTTAGAGATATATGATGCAAAATGTAAGAGCAATATGTAGCATTTTAGTAAGTAAAAAAATACATAAATGCCATAGATAAATTTATCAAGAAAGCAATGGGGCTGATCGACAAGTATCATGTTGATTCAAAATATATTATTTTTGAGATTACAGAAAATACTTATATACATAATGTAGAAGCGGTTAATCGTATGATTCAGACATTTCATCAGAGAGGAATCCGTATTTCCATGGATGATTTTGATTCTGGTTATTCTTCTTTGAATACGTTAAAAGAAATCATATTTGATTAAAAGGTGGAAAATAAAATTAAGTTAAAAAAGATTTTGAGAGTATAGAATACCATCAGGAGGTACATGAATTATGTTAAATAATTTTTCTATTTCTGAACGCAAAGTAGCAATTATCGGAGCAGGATTTGTAGGGGCGTCAATTGCCTATGCGCTTACAATAAGAAAACTTGCACGAGAAATCGTTTTAATTGATATCCATGAAGAAAAGACAATTGGTGAAGCTTTAGATATCCAGCATGGAATCCCAGATATGGGAATCTCGTCTGTGAAGGCAGGAAACTATGAAGACTGTAAAGATTGTGACCTGATTATCATTACTGCCGGAAGAAACCGAAAACCAGGAGAGACCCGCCTTGATCTTATTGCAGGTAATTCAGCAATTTTAAAAAATGTTGTAGACCAGATGAAACCGCATTATACAAAAGGTGTTATTATGATTGTGAGCAATCCGGTAGACGTTCTTGTTTATCAGTGTACAAAGTGGATGGGACTTCCGAATGGAATGGTTTTTGGAACAGGCTGCATTCTGGATTCCTCTCGTTTTACCCGCTTAATCGCAGATTATACTCGTCTGAATACAGAAGTAGTAAAAGCAACCATCGTAGGAGAACATGGAGATGCCCAGATTCCAATCTGGAGTCGTGTTTCGATTGCCGGTGTGCCTATACAGGAATATTGTGAGAATGTAGGCCTTAGATGGGGCGAGAATATCCGAAAAGATATTAGTGATAAAGTGCGCGAGATGGGGGCAACAATCATTAAGGGAAAGGGCAGAACACATTATGGAATCGCAACCTGTGTCTGTTACCTTGCAGAAGCGGTGTTAAATCAGCGCCTGACTATTGCACCAGTCTCTACGATGTTCCAGGGGGAATATGGCATAGAAGATGTCTGCCTCAGTGTTCCTTCGATTATAGGAGTAAATGGAGTAGAAAAACGTCTTGAAGAGCGGTGGGCAGAGGAAGAATTTCTTGCATTCCGTCAGGCAGCTGAGAAAATGAGGAATGTCTTAAAAACGCTGTAAACTTGTACGAAGGTGTGATAATATAGTAGAGAAACTATAAGATAATAATGTCATATTATAATATAGATTGAATAGCATGCTTATAATATGAGATAGGAGGAACCGATGAGAGTAGCAAGTGATTTTAGAGAATTAGCAAGAAGGGCTCTTTCAGGGAAATGGGGGTCAGCGGTGCTTACTACATTAGTAGCATCAATTCTTGGTGCGGATATTATGGTGAACGGTGGTTCAGGCACATCAGGTATTACCAACTCAGTAACGAACGTGGTGAACCGTGGAAATGGAGACGGTTCTTATAATGGGATTTTATCCACGATGTCGATTACTTCATTAACCTATATTTTAGGAGCTATGATGGCAATAGTCACTGTTTTGATTGTTGTTGGACTAGTACAGTATGTTATAGGAAGTTTTGTTTCCCTCGGATTAATCCAGTATAACCTTGATTTGATCGACGGAAAAGATGTAGAATTTGGTCAGATTTTTTCAAAGGCATCCATGTTTGGTAAGGCATTCTGGCTCAGACTTCGAATGGGTATCTTTACCTTTTTGTGGACATTATTATTAATCATTCCAGGAATCATTAAATCCTATGCCTACAGTATGTCAGGATTTATTATGGCAGAGAATCCGGAAATGACAGCAAAAGAAGCGATGCAGGTTTCTGAAAAAATGATGGCAGGAAACAAATGGAGACTGTTCTGCCTGCAATTTAGCTTCATTGGCTGGCAGATTCTTTGTATCCTCAGTTTGGGAATCGGCTTCTTGTGGCTGACACCATATATGAATGCGGCAACAGCAGCGTTCTATGACGAAATCTCCAGAGAACCGTTAAATTAACTCCTGATTTGCCGAGCTGGCGAGGCAGACGGAACAGACGAACTCCTGAAGGTAAATAAAGCATATTTGTGACTTTAGTCGCGGCGGTTTGAATACTCGCTTACACCCGCTCGTATCCAAACCTTGCTCCGAGGCCACAAATATGCTTTATTTATCTTCAGGAGTTCTGCTCGTTGGCAGCTCAGAAAATCAGTTAGAGGGATTTGGGGAAGAGGACAGGAAATGTAGAAGTTCCGGGAAATGAAATTTTATAGGATTGACACTTGAAGT
>NZ_ACEP01000011.1 GCF_000173975.1 Anaerobutyricum hallii DSM 3353 | reverse complement strand
ATATATCATTTTGTGGGCGTCTGTTTTGCCTGTGGCAAATTATTATTGTAAATCCTCTTTAGTAATCTGTTTTCCATCTCTCCAGATTCTCTCTAAATCATAAAAAGCACGGTCTTCCTTACTAAATACATGAACAATAATATCTTTATAGTCCATAAGAATCCAGTTTGCACTCTGGTATCCCTCAATCTGTTTTGCATCGTAACCAGCTTTGCCGAGAGCTTCTTCTGCGCTGTCAGCCATAGCCTGTACCTGATTGCGGTTAGAACCATCTGCAATGATAAAGTAATCTGCAAGAACGGATACTTCACTAATATCAATAATTGTAATGTCTTCTGCTTTTTTATCTTCTAATGCCTCTACAGCAAGAAGTGCCATTTTCTTTGATTCGTTCATAAATAAATCCTTTCATGTACTATAATCCGTTTATTATAATCTATTATAATTGTCTTATCAAACGGGAATATTGATTCTTTAAACACTGTCTAAAGTAAGAAATTTTTATCTCAGTCGAGAAGACTCCCACCTCTTCAGGTGGTGAGTAATAGCAAATTTGTCTCAGTGAGAGTCCAATCTCCGACTGAGATAAACGCTCCGCGAGGATGCGCAGTGATTCTGATAGGAACATGTCAGCTTCGCTAACCAGAATCACGCGCCAAGTCTCACGGACGTTCGACTTGAAATTATTGTGTCTGATAGTTGACAATTACTTGTTTTCTTTATAATAATCAAATGTTTTCTGTGTCATAGGGTCTGTCACACTTTTCTTTTTTGCGAGATAGGCAATCGTATCCTCCAAAATAAGACGCAGACAGGCATCTAAGTCTTTAAAGGCAAGTGCTCTTACTTCTGGAAGATCTTCTGCCTGATTACGATTGGCTTCCATGTAGTCTGCAATAAATACGATTTTATCAAGTAAGGACATCTCCGGGCAGCCTGTTGTGTGCCAGATAATAGCAGAAAGAATTTCCGGGTCAGTTACGCCGTATAATTCATTCGCAAAACAGGCGCCAAGTTTGGCATGAAGAAGTTCAGGATTCTTTCTTTCATAAGCAGAAACAGGAATTCCATATCGCTCACATTCAGAAAGTTTTTCTTCAGAAGAAAGATATTTAGCACAGTCATGGAGCAGCCCTGCTAAGCGGGCTTTTTCGATATCTGCACCATATCGCATGGCAAGGCAGGTGCTCGTATATTCTACTCCCATTGTATGTTCATATCTTTTAGAAGATAGTTTCTTCTTTAAATCTTCTTTTATTTTCTGTATTGACATCATATCTACTCATTCTCCTTTTGTACTTCTTCTGGTGGATCAGGCTGATAAAGATTATGTCCATAAATATAATCAACTACTTTTGAAGGAAGAAGATAACGAATACTTTCTCCATCTCTGACACGGCGGCGGATATCATTAGATGAAATCTCGAGTACCGGTGAATTTAAACGATATATCGTTGCATCGTATTTATTTTCAATATATTCAATCTGGCTGCTTAAAGAAGTTCCCGTACCAGCTCTTCCGGCAACGACGATGGTTGCCATTTCTAAAATCTTTTCTGGATCTTTCCAGGATTCGATATGATACAGAGAATCTGCACCCATAATAAAATAATATTCATAACCGGGATGTTTTACTGTCAGATGAGAAAGGGTTTCTACAGTATATGTTGTTCCCTCTCTGTTAAGTTCTTCTTTAGAAAGCTGAAAATGCACATTATCTTCTATCGCAAGTTCTACCATTGCCACCCTGTCTTCTTCTGTGACAGAATTAGAAATCTTCTTATAATAAGGATTCTTTGTTGGCATGATCAGAATCTCATCAAGGTTAAACTGATGAAAAGCTGTCTCTGCCAACAATAAATGTCCAAAATGAATGGGATTAAAAGTTCCTCCCATAATACCTATTTTTTTATGCTCTGCCATGACTTTTACCTATTATATTATTTATGGTAATACGATTTTGCTGTTTTCCTTTGCTGGTTTATATAAAACGATTTTCTTTCCGATAACCTGAACGACCTGAGAACGAGTTCTTTCTGCAAGAACTTCTGCAATTTCTCTTGGGTCATCAAAACAGTTTTTTAATACGGATACTTTGATTAATTCTCTTTTATCAATCGCCTCACGGATTCCCTCGATTACTTCTGGAGTAAGAGATGCCTTTCCAATCTGGAAAATAGGGTCCATTGTCATTGCAAGACTTTTTAAATAAGCTCTCTGTTTGCTTGTCATAATAATTCCTTTCTGAATAGCTTTTATCTATCTATAATAATCAAATGCGAGGTTATATAACTTTACAGTATCTCCCTCTTCGATTCCAAGTTCCTCTAAACGTTTTAAAACACCATTCTCTTTCATGAATTTCTGGAAGAATTCAAATCCTTTTTCAGATTCTAAGTTTGTGTATCCAAGCATACGCTCTACTTTAGGTCCTTCTACGCTATATACACCTGGCTCTTCCATCTTGACAACGATAGATTCTTCCTCATCCTCTTCCTGAAGTTCAAAGAAGAATTCCTGATCAAACTCAATTGGTTCTTCTGGTAATTCTTTTAACAGGTCGTTGACATACCATAAAAGTTCTTTAACACCCTGTCCGCTTACTGCGGAAATAGGGAAAATCTTTATGTCTTTATCAGCAAATGCCTCTTCTAACATTTCGATAATCACTTCTCTGTCCTCTTCTGGCATGGCATCCATCTTATTAGCTGCGATTACCTGTGGACGCTTTGCCAGTTCTGGATTATATGCTTCCAATTCTTTATTGATAGCTTTAATGTCCTCAATTGGATCTCTGCCTTCAACAGAAGCTGCATCCACAAGATGAATCATTACCTTTGTACGCTCAATGTGACGTAAAAACTGGTAACCAAGTCCAACACCCTCAGAAGCTCCTTCAATAATACCAGGAATATCTGCGATAACGAAACCGTTGCCTTCTGCTAAGTCAACAACACCGAGATTTGGATTGAGTGTGGTGAAGTGATAATTCGCAATCTTTGGTCTTGCGTTTGTTACACGGGAAAGCAGTGTAGACTTTCCGACATTAGGGAATCCAATCAATCCAACATCAGCAATTACTTTAAGCTCTAAATCCACCCAGAGTTCCCTGGCTCTCTGACCTGGCTGTGCGTACTTTGGAGCCTGCATGGTAGCTGTAGCATAGTGCTGATTACCCTTTCCGCCACGACCTCCTTTTAAGAGGACAACAGGTTCTGTACGGTTTGCCATATCAAGGATGACCTTTCCAGTCTCTGCATCTTTTACAACTGTTCCTGCAGGTACTTTTAAAATCATATCTTCTCCGCTTGCTCCGGTACATCTCTTCTTAGAGCCTTCTTTTCCGTCACCAGCGCAATATTTTCTTTTATGTCGGTAGTCAACTAATGTATTTAATCCGGGGTCAACTACAAATATTAAGTCTCCGCCTTTTCCACCGTCTCCGCCATCTGGACCTCCGTCCGGTACATAAAGTTCTCTTCGGAAACTGACGTGTCCATCTCCGCCCTTACCAGAACGGATAAAGATGCGTGCGCGATCTGCAAACATTACATACACATCCTTTCTATAAATAAAATAATCTATATAAATTTATGTCGTTCTATTTTTGAAGTAACTGTCAGAACCAGCCCAAATTTATGTGGTTCTGCCAACTGAATTTTAATGTGAAATATTTGTAATTATTCAACTGAATAGTTACAGATATTTTAAGAGTATAGAAGAAAAGCGGCTTCAAATCAAAACGCTTTGAAGCCGCTGATAAACAAGATTTAACTATGCCACTGGATGTACAGAGCACTGTTTTTTATCTCTGCCTTTTCTTTCGAAACGTACTACACCATCTACTAATGCAAATAATGTATCATCTCCACCGCGTCCTACATTAACGCCTGGATGAATCTTTGTACCACGCTGTCTGTAAAGAATGTTACCAGCTTTTACAAATTGTCCGTCTGCTCTTTTCGCACCAAGTCTCTTGGACTCAGAATCACGTCCGTTCTTTGTGGAACCAACACCTTTCTTATGTGCGAAGAATTGAAGGTTCATTTTCATCATAGTCGTTACACCTCCCTTGTTATAACTTTTAACCAGATATCATACTGTTCTTCAATGGAATGTACTCCAAGATCAAAGGAGTCCATCAATAACAATGCTTTGTCACTGAGAGGATTCTTAAAAGTAACCTGAACAAGTCCAAGTTCTTCCTGTTCTGTCACTTCAAACTCATCATCCGTAAAAGTATCTAAACTATTCACCAGATTAATCGTAAGAACAGAAACGGAACAGCAGACTAAATCTGCTCCCTCTTCCACACTGTCAGCATGACCAATTACCTGAAATCCTTTATATTGATTATCAGGTTTTTTGTAGATAGTAATCTGAATCATATCTCTACCAGTTTTTGTTTAACAAACTGTCTCGTCTGTTCTGCTCACTTAACCTTAATTAAGCATTAATTTTTTCAATCTTAACTTTAGTATAAGGCTGTCTGTGACCCTGTTTTTTGTGGTAGCCTGTTTTTCTCTTGTACTTGTAAACGATAACTTTTTTGTCTTTACCGTCTTCAACTACAGAAGCTTCTACTGTTGCACCTGCAACAACAGGATCTCCCACTTTAGTCTCTTCTCCGCCTACTACTAAAACCTGGTCAAATGTATAAGCAGATCCAGCTTCAACGCCAAGCTTCTCAACTTTGATTACGTCGCCTTCGCTTACTTTATACTGTTTACCACCTGTTGCAATAATAGCGTACATATGGCACCTCCTAATAATTACTCGCCAGTTTTGGTGTTCTGTTATGAAACTTATACCGAACTGTGCGGCATACGGCTATTATGATAACAGTCATTTCTTTAATTGTCAAGCATTTTTTTAAATATTTTTAATTTTTCTTTTTTCAAGCATAAATCTTTTGGCATTTAATTCAAGTTTGTAATCCCTTAAAAGAACAACAGCATGGAGGAAGTTAAAAGGTAATCTGTATACTCAAATTTCAAACGCATCAGCTTCTATTATTTTTCATGCAGGATCGAATCTGCTCGTGAAGAGGCTTTCTTACCTTACTTCTGGTCATTTCTACAAGATTAAGTGCGGTCATGTCAATGACATTACAGTGTACACGGTCCTTTTTACATTCGCTGTCTAATAAAGAGAGCAGTTTTTCTTTTTGCGCCGTATCTTTCATATTAATGAAGTCAATCATAATAATACCAGAGATATTTCTTAATCGGAGTTGTCTGGCGATTTCTTTTGCAGCCTCTCTGTTTATCTGGTAAAAAAGTGTATCTTCCTGTTTCTTTTTCTTTAGAACACTTCCTGTATTTACATCAATAACAGTCATGGCTTCTGTATGTTCTATAACCAGGCTTGCTCCGGATTTTAACCAGATATACTTTCCGTAAGCTTCTTCATAATAATGGGCAAAACGATATAAATTATATAAAGAATAGGTATCTTCATAAAAACTGATTTTTGTTGTATCAGACTCGCTTGTCTGTTTATAATATTCCTTCAGTTCTGTAAAAACTTCTGCATGATCTGTAAGAATTTCATCCAGTGCTTTTGCCGGAAGTTCTTTTCCCAATGTAATGTAATGAGGTGGTTCTCTGTATAAAAGAGTCTTTCCAGTAGCAATCTTTGCCTTTCTCATCAGTTCTTCATAACGTAACTGCAGCAATTCTAATTCCTTTGTAAGAGTCTCTTCTGAAACGCCTGCTGCATTTGTCCGAACGATAATACCATACTCCTCTCTTGTATATTTTTTTAGAAGAGTTTCTAACCGTTCCCGTTCAACTGTATTTCGTATTTTTTTTGAAATGCCAGTTCGTTTATCTGTGAGAGTGAATACAAAATATTTACCATCCAGACTGATATTACCCGTTCCTACTGGAAGCTTTGTCTTTACAGCATCTTTTGTGATCTGCACCAAAATAATATCTCCGCCGTAAAGCTTATCCTCATGGCCCGGTGATAATTTTACCGGCTGTTCTGCTGATAAGGAATAGTAACATTTCTGGTTATCTCCTATTTCTAAAAATGCACCGTGAATCCCTTCGGCAACACGTTCAACACGGGCAGCATAAATGTTGCCAAGAATGCTCTGCTGTTCTTTAGGCTCACAGTAAAGTTCTGTGGGAACTCCATCCTGAAAATATCCATAACAGATGACTCCCTCTTTTTCTGTGATTACTAATTTATTTTTCTTTATTTCCATGTATCTGACCTCAATTTATTATACTTGTAATGCATTATAGTTGTCTCATAGGCAGCTTTTTTATATAGAAAAATATATAAAAGCTGAACGATTGCTTCGTATTATTGCTGTTATACTAACAAAAAGACCGATGAATAACATTCACCGATCTCTTTGTTAGTATAAGGATTAGATTATTTTTAAATATATACTTTAATCTTCTGGTATTTTACACCATGTGCTGTAGCTTTTCTGTGACTTGCATAATAAACATCAATTCGTTTACCTTTGATGGCACTTCCAGTATCTTCGGCAGTATAAATAATATTACCAATCTTAACCTTTGTTCCAAGATGAATAAGACGCTTGTCCACAGCAATAGTACGTTTTTCTTTTGGTCTTGTTCCACTGGCGGTCGCACATCCTGCCCACTTTCCGGCACAGCTTCTGCAATTACAGTAACCTGTTGTTCTTACACGCATCGTTATGTAATTCTTTACCGTTACAACGCTCTGTGCATATACATTCGTTCCTGCAATCTTCGCTGTGATTACTGCAGTTCCCTTGCCTCTTGCAATGACCTGTCCATTACGGTTTACTGTTGCTACTCTTCTTTTGCTGGACTTCCATACAACCTTTTTAGAACGGCTGTTAGAAATTCTGGCTTTTAACTTCACTTTCTGGCCTCGCTCTACAACGGAACCAGCTTTATTTAATCTTATAGAAGCTTGTGATTGAACACTCGCCTGTGTATTATTCGATTTTGTCTGCTGTGCAGAAACTTTCTGCGGGAAAAGGCAGAGAAAGCTTAACATAAAGATGAACGTTGCAATGATGTTATACTGTTTACACTTCATAATAGACCTCCTTTTCGTCTTTCCAATTTCTATTACGAAATGTATTATAACATACTTGTTGCGTTTTGTTAACCCTATTTTAACAAAAATATTAATTCATTTAATATTCTTGTAACATTTTGAAATAAAGCTTTATTACCATTGCTATAAAAAATAAAATTTATACATATATTTATTGCAAAATACAGCATAGTTTTGTGCGTAAACAAATACACATATATTACTGCATGAAGATTGCAGAAATTATTTTTCAAACACGCTCTAGTTTTTCTGTTCTTCGTCTGGATGTTTTTCTTCAGTAATTTCCCAGCCGACAGAACCTAATGGCTGAAGTTCTCCATCTTTTTTCAAATAGGTTTCCAAACGGTGATACTGGAATCCCATCGGGTCATAATCATAGCCAAGATATTTACAAAAAGCTTCCATTACAAGCTGTGGCTTTAAGTTCTCTGCACTGCCGGTAACAAGTTTCATAAAAATGCCTTCCTGTTTTAATGGAAGTCCCGGCAGAAGCGGTTCTGATTCATATTCACGAATATCAAGAATCATCGGAGCGATATCTACTTCTTTTTCAGAACGTTTTGTTTTCTTTACAATAGGAATTTTTTCCTGCATAGAAAAAGGCTGTGTGCGTTTTAAAAATGCATCTTTGTAATAATATCCCTCACGGAATGTCACAAGATAATCTGCCGCAGCCGTTACTGCCATACAGTTTTTCTCTTTCTCATCAATTTCCTTAAATTCAAGGACAGAAATCCCCTCATTCATTACCGCATTGATACGGGAAAGCATCTCCTCGCTACTGTAAGTCCAGTCAAAAGAAATATCCGCATATTCGCCTTCACTGGTCATGCCAAGTCCTAATGGGGCGGCAAAACTCATAATTTGATGAGGGCTCATACCTTTAGAAAAAGAAACTGGCAGTTCTGCACGCATTAATGCTTTTTGAAAATATCTCTGTACATCGAGATGTCCTATAAATTTAAGAACACCTGTTTTCGCCCATTTTACTCTTACTTTCATAGCAGACACCTCCTCCAAATTTTGCAGCTCCGCAGCCGGAACACTTCTGACGGCAGTTTGGTGTTACCTTTTCTGCCATTGCGTTATTCCATTCACGTTTTAAAAATTCTTTTGTTACACCAATGTCAATGAAATCCCACGGGAAGATTTCGTCAAGTTCTCTTTTTCTTGTTGTGTAGAAATGATAGTCAAGACCATTCTCTTCCATTGTTTCCATCCAGGCTTCATAGTTGAAAAATTCTGTCCAGGCATCATAAATACAGCCTTTTTTATAAACATCGTAAATAACCTTGCCGATACGGCGGTCACCACGGGCAAGGATACCCTCTAATACGGTCGTTTTGGCATCATGCCATTTGAAAGAAAGACTGCGGTGATTATGCTGAATCTTAAATTCATCATTTACGATATGTGCCTTTGTTTTGTATTCGTCCTCCTCACACATAGAAGCCCACTGGAATGGGGTAAATGGCTTTGGAACGAAGAAAGAAGCACTTGCACCTACGGAAATACGTCCATGACGGTACTCGGCATCCATGCTGTAATAATTCATCGCGATTTTCTCTGCAAGATGAGCAATACCCTTAATATCTTCTTCCGTTTCTGTAGGAAGTCCCATCATAAAGTAAAGCTTTACCTTGCTCCAGCCACCTTTAAACGCCTCCATCGCACCGTGAAGAATTACTTCTTCGGTAAGTCCCTTATTAATTACATCACGCATTCTCTGCGTCCCAGCTTCTGGTGCAAAAGTAAGGCTGCTCTTTCGCACATCTTGTACTTTACTCATAACATCTAATGAAAAAGCATCAATTCGAAGAGAAGGTAATGCAATATTAATATTCTTAGAACGGTAGTTATCAATCAGATAATTGCAAAGTTCCGGTAAATGGCTGTAATCACTGGAACTTAAAGAGCTTAAAGAAATCTCGTCATTTCCAGTTCCTTTAATTCCCTTAGCAGCAAGTTCTTCTAACATTGGAAGAGAGCGCTCTCTTAATGGACGATAAATCATTCCCGCCTGACAGAAACGACAGCCTCTTGTACATCCACGCTGGATTTCAAGAACACAGCGGTCCTGTGTTACCTTAATGTATGGAACAATCTGTTTCTCAGGATAAAATGTGTTCGTAAGATCCATCTGCACCTGTTTTAAAATCGTTCTTGGAACATCTTCATAAAGCGGCTCAAAAGAAGCAATTGTTCCATCTTCGTTATAAGTTGTCTCATAAAGAGATGGCACATAAATTCCTGGAATGTGGGAAGCCTTTCTTAAAAATTCTTTACGGTTGCCGCCGTTCTTCTTATGTTCTTTATATAAATCCATAAGGTCATAATATACGGTTTCACTCTCTCCAATATAAAACATATCAAAGAAATCCGCCAAAGGCTCTGGGTTATAAGTACAAGGGCCACCGCCAATAACAAATGGAGCATCTTCTCTTCTATCTTTCGCATAAATGCCAATCTGACTTAAATCAAGTATCTGCAAAATATTAGTGTAGCACATTTCATACTGAATCGTAACCGCCAGAAAATCAAACATAAATACAGGGTCTTGACTTTCTAAGGCAAAAAGAGGTATATTTTCCTCACGCATGACTTTATCGAGGTCAACCCACGGTGAAAATACACGCTCACAGTATACATCATCCCTGCGGTTCATTTGATCGTAAATAATCTTCATCCCAAGATGGGACATGCCGATTTCGTACACATCCGGGAAGCACATCGCAAACCTTATTTTCCCTTCCGGGTCCTTCCTTACCATGTTTACTTCATTCCCAATATAGCGTACTGGCTTCTCTATTTTTAGCAATATTTCATCACTTAATGCTAAATTATTCATACATTTTCCTTTCGTTATTGTTTATTTTTCACAAAACATATATTTGCTTAAATTTTAATATTTAAGTGATTTTTAATGTGAATTTAAACAAATTTATGCGTCAGTTTTTCTATAATATCAAAAAAATTCACTTTTTGCAAATTCCAGACTCCTTAAAAGTATGTGGACTAAAAAAATCAAAGCACTTCTTTTTTATAATGCAAGTATGTTCTTTCGTCTTTTTATTATAGTTAATTCCCACAAGAAGAATATTTCCATGATAATCTTTCAAAGCATCGGTATATTTCTTGTCTTCAATCTGGGCAATTGCTCCCTGTACATTTTTATCCCATTTTAACTCAATAATCATTGCAGGTTTATCCATATATAGCCCTCTTGGGAGAAAACAAATATCTGCAAATCCCTTACCAGTAGGAAGCTCTTTTATAAGTGTGTAATACTCTCTTGCGAAGTAAAAAGCCAATGTTATCGTACAGCAGACGCACTCACCGATTCCATTACTTCTGTCCAATCCATTGTGCTAATCATGGCATCAACTACAGATTTTGGGTTGTACATAGAATAAATTTGTAGCAGACGTTCTTTCGTTCTGGTAAGTCTGTAGCCATCATACCAAACTTTTGTTTCTTCGAAGTTTCGTTTATATTGTTTACATAATTCATAAACTTCCTTTTCTGTAAAACCAAAAAATTCCGTCATTTCTCTGGGATTTGTCATAGAATACTCTGCAAACATATTTAGTGCCGAATGAGAACCGTACTTTTTAATCGGTAAAATTCCCGTCATATATGCCAGTGCTACATAATCTTTATCATATAACAAACGGATGATTTGTATGCATAAAAATATCCTGCATTACAAATACAAGATACTCGTTATCTACATAATCTGGATATTTCAATTTTAATTCCTTTATTACCCTTTTTTGTAAAATAGCAAGCATTTCGTCTATATCGTGTGTTGCACTTAAAAATTCTTGCATATTTATTTTAATAACATCATACTTATTTTTGTGTTTCTGATAAGAAGGACAGTTCTGTATAAATAAATTATCAAAAAGTTCAGAGGTATCTTCTGCCGTATCATAATAAGCAGCCAGCATATTTGCTGCCATTGATTTTCCGAAACGTCTTGGCCTACTGACACAAACATATTTTTGCTCTGTACATATAACATCATTTGTTTTGGCTATTAAACCACTTTTATCTACATAAATTTTTGAACGTAAACTTCCTTGAAAAGATGTATCTCCCGGATTCAAATAAATTCCCATAGTAAACCTCCTCTCAAAAATCTTTTGTTAAAACTAGTATACTAAGGGATTCGTAAATTTTCAATGTATTTTATTTACGAACGAAATTTAATTCAGATTATTTGCAATCTGCTTCCTGAATGTATATAAAATTGAGAAGATGCACATCATGCAATGCATGATGTGCATCTTACAGTAAGAATACCTCGGTATTGTTGAAAAGATAACTATGTTACTGTTATAACCTCCTGATAGTGCCCTATAATACCGTAATCGGCATATTTAAAAATCAAGGCATCTTTATCCGAGTTGATAGAAACGATACATTCACTTTTTTCTATTCCTTTAACAAAAGCGGCTAGGCCTGAAGCCCCAATAACAATGCAAAGTTTTGGTGAGATAGATTTTCCGGAAATTCCAATCATTCGTTCTACAGGAAGCAGACCATTTTCTACTGCTCGTCTGGTTCCTGCAATTTCAGCATTAATTTGTTTTGCAAATTGCTCAATGAGAGGATATCCATTTTTATCTACACCATTTCCAATAACAATGATTTTTTCTGCCTGCTCCCATCCAACTACAATATTTTTATTTTCCTTTGTATATGCAGTTATATAGTCATTGGACTGTATTTCTACGGGAATTGCTTTCCACGCTGGATAACAAACTTCATCGTATGTAGCCGGAATATTTTTTGCAAGAGTAATTATCCTATGATTTGTTACAGGAATTGCTTTGGAAATATTACCAAGAAAAATATCTTTTTCCCAGGTTTTTACTGTTTCCGAGAAAAAGCTCCCTTTTATATTAGTTGCTAAATGTGTTTTTTCTTGAATTGCATATTTTACAGCAAAACTTCTAGCATAAACTGTAGTTCCAAAAAAGATATAATCGTATGCATTGATTCGGTTATAATCTTTTATGACATCTAATATAGAGGTATCATCTGCATTTTCCGGTAAAAATATATAATAAAAATTTATATTTTTCGGAGCATTAACCTTTTTAGGAAGTTGTTGTTTCGGTATAAAAATGAAGAAATCTATCTTCATTTTTAAAAGTTGTTTTTCTGTAAATGCATCAGCTAAAAAAGAGGAAACGGCCTTAATTTCATGGTTTAAAGTTGTTTTCTCACCAAAAATTATTACTGAAATAGACATAACTAATTTCCTCCTTCCCTGTTTTTTAAAAATTGATTCCATTCTTTTACAGAAATAAATTGACAGTTTCTCTTATGTTGCCGAAGAGAAAATATTATTTTCTCTTCTTCCAATTCCTTTTCCCAACATTTTTGATGAGGAAGTTGCTGAAGGAAAGGTAGTTTATCTTTTCTTCTTGGTGTTTTTAAACGAACATCCGGTGCTTCACCAATTATTAATACTACAGGCGTTTTTACGGTAGCTGTAATAATCGCTTCATCGGTGTTTCTTTTAATCCAAATATCTGTATTATTTTCTATATGAAAATCAACTACATTGGTAATACAAGGATAATGCATAAATTCCGCAATCTGGGGACCTGTAGTTCCATTTCTTCGGGATGAGCTTTCCTGTCCGACAATGACCACATCTACATTTCCCTGTTCTTTACAATGTTGTTTAAAAACTTCTATAAAGTCCGCATTTCCTTTAGGGATATATTGAAAAATTTCATGAAAACCATGTGCTTTTAAATTTTGAAATTCTTTTTTGATATTTTCTTTTGTCATAAACAAAACATCAGCAACTATGGTAGGATTCGATTCTAAAATTCTTCGCACTAATTCTAATCCTATTTCATCATAGCTATTTTTTTCATATCCGATATATGGAAGAAAACGAAGGTATTCCTCCTCTCTCTCCCATACATCATCGGGAATACTATTATATTCTGCTTCCATTAGACAACAATTTAATATTTTCATTAATCTCACCACAATTCATTGGATATATACAGAGCTTTTTAAAGTTATGCATATTTTATCCATTTTAGTGAACGGTCAACGGCTTCTTTCCATATACTGTATCTTTCTTCTCGTAATGTTGCGTCCATTTGTGGATGGAATACAGCATCTGGTGTTAATATATGCTTTACATCTTCCAGAGAAATTTGATTAATACTTAAAGCTGCCATTAAAGCTGCTCCAAGTGCTGTTGCCTCCAATGTATCTGGTCTTGCCACATCTGCATTACAGTAATCAGCTAACATTTGAAGAAGAAGATTATTTTGTGACGCACCTCCATCTACATTAATGCGATCAATTTTTACTTCACATTCCTTTTCTACAACATCAAGAATATCTTTAATACCAAAAGCAATACACTCTAATGTTGCTCTGGCAATGTGTGCATCGGTAGTTCCTCTTGTAATACCGATAATGGTTCCTCTGGCAGATGGATCATTATGTGGGGAGGTCAATCCTACAAGAGCCGGAACAAAATACACACCATTGGTATCTGGAACAGAAGCTGCCAGAGCCTCAATTTCGCCAGAAGAACGAATAATCTTAAGACCATCTCTAAGCCATTGTACCGCAGAACCGGTGACAGAAACAAATCCTTCTACCATATATGTTAAAGTATCATTTAGTTTCCATGCAATCAAGTTATCTACTCCACCAGAGGCAATCTTACAGGTATTACCGATAGTAATATCCATAAAACTACCTGTACCATTCGTACATTTCATAGTTCCTGCTTCCAGACAACCCTGTGCAAAAAGAGCAGATTGCTGATCAGCGATTGCTCCGGTAATTGGAATCTCTTTGCCAAAAACTTTAGTCACACCATATTCAGAAGCTTCGGAAGCAATAGTAGGAAATAGCTTCAAAGGTACGCCAAGGTTTTGAATAAATTCTTCATTCCAGACACCTTTTTGTACATTAACACATCCACTGCTAGAAGCATTAGAACAAGCAACCGCATGAGTTTTACCCTCTGTTAATTTCCAGATCAGCCATGTATCCATTGTACCATATAATGCGGTTTCTTTTTCGATTGCTTCTTTAACTTCTGGAACATTTTCCATACACCATTTTAAAATTAATCCATTATTATGAGGTGCAATGACTTTTCCAGTTTCCCGCAAAATCTTTTCTTCTCCACCATTTTCTTTTAATTTTTCTGCTACATCACCTGTTCGGGTGTCTTGCCAGACAATAGCATGATACAAAGGTTCTCCGGTATTCTTATCCCAGATTACACAGGTATTTCTCTGTGTAGCGATACCAATACAGGAAATATCCTCTGCTGTTGCTCCAATTTTTTGCATAGCACCCTTACATACTTCCACAGATTTGTTATAGATTTCTGAAGCATCGTGTTCTACACGTATATTATCCGGTGTATATTGGATTAGCTCCTGATAATCTTGTGATACAATTTTAAATTCTTTATCAAATAAAATGCCTCTTGTTCCTGTTGTCCCCTCATCAATTACCATAATATACTTACTCATAATTCCTTCTCCTTTTGTGTTAAGTAAAAATGACAATGTGTTTCTTGGAAGATAACACTGGATAATATCTATTTCTCTACCAGTAAATCTCCTTTATTTAGAATTCCATTTGGATCCATCGCATCTTTTAAGCGATACATTAATTCATACGATGAGCCATGTTCTTGCGGCATCCATTTCGTTCTATACTTTCCGGAACCATGATGATGTGCAATACTTCCTCCATATTTCAATGTTTCTTCCATAATAATTGTTACAATCTTCATATAATCTTCTTGTACATAATCTACCCCCTTGTCCGCCTGGAAAATAAAACGACAGTAAATATTTGTTCCATTCAAATAGCTATGAGAAGAATGTGCCCCTACAAAAGTAATATTTTCGATTTCTTCATTGATTCGAGAAATAATTCCTTCATATATTTTTCCGATTACATCCCAATTTCCAGAAATTTCTGTAGTATCAGAAACGATTCCTTTTAAGTATCTTGTATTTTTATCAATATTTGCACAGCTGTCATTTCTAGTCTTTAACCATACCTCTACCGGTTCTGTGCCTAAATCAAGAAATTCATATTTTTCTGCCAGCGATTGTATGGCTTCTCCTGTAACATCCGCAATTGCTTTTGGTCCTTCTGCGATAAATAAAAGCATAGCATAACCTTCTGGAGCCGGAGCACCCATTAATTCCTGTACTTCATATTCATCATGAAGACGTACCACGGCAGGTTTATATCCGCTAACCATAATTTCTCGGATAAAATCCAGTCCTTTTTGCATTCCAATAACACCATATGCATGCATCCAGCGGTTTTCCGGATGGTATTCATAAAGTTTCATAGAAACTTCTGTAATAAATCCCATTGTTCCTTCTGACCCTATAAAAATATGTCGTAAATCTGGTCCTGTAGAACGTCTTGGAACATTTTTAATTCGTACAACACTTCCATCTGCAAGTACAGCTTCAAGACCGATAATACAATCTTCTACTCCTCCATATAATGTAGAAAACTGCCCTATGCTTCTTGTTGCTGTTAATCCACCCAAGCTGGCTAAAGGAAGAGATTGCGGATAATGTCCTGTAGTATATCCTTGTTTATTTAGTTGTTCTTCCAGATATTCCAAAGGAGTTCCACATTGTGCTGTAACAATATGATTTTTTTTATCGATATTTAAAATATCACACATATCACATCCATCAATAATTACACCACCTTCTGCTGGTTCAATACTCATTGTTACGCTAGAACCGCCAGTTCTTGGAACTACATCAATATGATTTTCATTAAGGAAGGACAGAACTTTTGATACTTCATCTGTATTTTTAGGTTTAATGACGCACATAGCATGTGGTGCCCAGTTTTTTCCATCAGAGCGATGGTATCTACGAAATCCGATATAATCGCGTGATGCTAAAGCAATACTTTCTTCATCAGTAATAACTTTATCCTTTCCGACAATTTCTTGTAATTCCTTGATGATTTTTTTTTGTTGCATAATCTTTTCCTCCTGTTTTTGTTTCAAATTTGTGATATTAAGAAATAATCTGCTGTAATTTTTTTAACAGCTGTTCATTGATTTTATAATATGGATTAACAATTTCTTCCATCAATTCCTGATATAATTTATGATTTTCAGTTGAAGGAAGAAATTCTGTATGATTTTGTCCCATTGCCTTTGCCGCAGCATAAAAATCAGGAAAACATCCTGCACCTACTGCAGCACAAATTGCAGCACCAAGAGAACAAGTTTCTGGTTCTTCCGATTTTTTTACGGAGAGATTAAAGATGTCTGCGATTGCCTGAACAGCCACATAACTTTTACTCCCACCTCCACCGACACGAAGTTCTTTAATTTCTCGATTGGTAGAATGGCACATATCATCTGTACCGATTTTCAATTGCATCATAATTCCTTCTAGAAGGGAGCGAAACATATGTGCCCGTCCATGCCGCATATCAAATCCCATAAATATACCCTTGGCATATGGTTTATCCCATGTACTTTTCCAATCAGGAATTGTAATCAATCCCTCTGCACCAGGAGAAATATGTATGGCCTCTTCATCTAAAAGTTGTTCAATTGTTTTTTTCGGATTATCTTTGTTTAGATTTTTTGCAAAGTTATCCCGAAACCAAGATATTAGCCAAAAGCCTCTGGGAGAAACTGCCTCCGCATTCCAGAATCCTGGAACAGCAGCAGTATAAGTACGATGTTTCGTTACCTTATATTCATCTGCAATATATTGGTCATCAACAAGATTAAGACCGGTCATCGTTCCCATCGTGATGTAAGCTTGACCTTTATTTAATGTTCCACTTCCTAAGATTTCACATTGTTTATCTCCAGCCCCGGCAACTACCGGACAACCAACAGGAAGTCCTGTTTCTTTTGCTGCTTTGTTTGTTATCGTTCCAATAATTTCTCCAGGATTTCGAAAAGTAGCCAATTGACTACGAGTAATAGCCATTCCTTCATAAACAGCAGAATCTTGATATAAATTCCAATGTTCTCTGTCTACAGGCATACCAAGATTATTTCCTAAAGAATCCGCAAATTCGCCCGTAAGTTTATAATGAATATATCCAGAAGTAGTGAAATATTTTTCTACTTTTTCAAATATATCGGGGTACTCTCTCTGCATCCAATTCATTCTGGAATAATTTACAAGAAAATATTGCCATGCATCTAAATTGTCTTTCCATTTATCACTATATTTTTCATTTGATTGCCAACTTCGATCCATCCAACTGATTGGACGGCATAGTTGTTGCCCTTCTTTATCCAGAAAAAATACGGTAGCTCTTTGTGCTGCAATGCCAATAGCTTTAATTGTTCCTGTTGCAGTTTCGGAATTTTTCTTTATTTTTTCTATCAATATTTGACAAGCTGTACAAAGACCTTGATAAACATCTTGATAATCATGGACAATCAATCCTCTTTCGTCAGTCATCAATGCCGGATGTGTAGCTGATGCACTGGCAATTTTTTCACCTTTTAAATTAAATAAAATTGCCCTTGTACTTTGTGTTCCACTATCAATACCAATTACATATTCCTCTGCCATACTCCGTACCTCTAATTTTTTATTTTTTCTAAAATGTTTGTATCTTTTGCTGTAAAATCAATTTCTGTACAATCTTGTTGTTGGGCTTGTGCTAAAATCTGAAGTACCACAGGAAGACAAAATCCTCCTTGACATCTTCCCATACCTGCCCGGGTTCTTCTTTTTATTGCATCGACAGATGTTGGAACTACAGGACTGTCTATAGCATCTAAAATTTCTCCTTTAGTAATGAATTCACATCGACATACAATTTGTCCATAATCGGGATTTTCTTTGATTAACTTATTTTGTTCTTCCAAGCTTAATTTTCGAAATACCCTGCGCTTTGGACGATATGGTTGATAATTTTTTTTTCTTTTATAAGACATACCTTCTTTCTTCATTTCTTCTAAAAGAATATTTTCAACCATTTTAGCAATAGCCGGTGCAGCACTAAGTCCCGGTGATTGTATACCCGCTACATGAATCAATCCGGAAGTGACTTCTGATTTTTCTATAATAAAATCTTCCTTAAAATCTGCTGCCCGTACTCCCGCAAAAGAACGAATAACATCTTTTTCCCCTACTCCTTTATGTTGGCAACAACTTAAAGCATAGGCGATTCCTTCTGCATCGCACGAGGTATCTTCTTTGTTCCATACTTCTTTTGCAGACGGTCCTAAAAGATAATTACCTTCCGGTGTTTTACAACATCCGCCGCCTTTAGATTCTTTGTTTTTTACATTCATCATTCGGTTCTCTAATTTATTACTGACAAAACCTAATTGTGGTTTATAAGGATATGTCTTTGCTTTGTCAAGAAGGACAATCGTTCCTTTTCTTGGATGTATGGTATAAGAAACATCCCCTGCCATTCGAGAAATATCGTCAGCGTAAACTCCGGCAGCATTGATTACATATTTGGTTTCTATGACTCCTCTACTCGTAACCACTGCTTGTATTCGTCCGTCGTGTACAATGTCACATACTTTTGTGTTTAACATAAATTTCACTTGATTTTCAGCAGCATTTTCAGCCAAAGCAATTGTTACTTCATAAGGTTCTACATGTGCCAAACTAGGAAGCCAAACGGCTGCAATTGGGGGATTATCTAATTTTTTAAGTTCAGGTTCGATAGCCATTGCTTCTTCACCCGAAATATACCGTATACCATCTACTCCATTTTCTAAGCCTTTCGTATATCGCCTTTTCAAGGCCGGAAGATATTCTTCTTCCCAGGCAATGTACATTAGCCCATTTCGCTGAAATTCAAACTGTAAATCTTTAGCCCATTCATCGTACATACGATTTCCTAAAATATTGAGTTTATGTTTTAATGTTCCCTTTTTCACGGCATGTCCTGGATGAATGTTTCCATTATTTGCTTTTGATGCACCCACAGAGACATCATTTTCTTTGTCTACAACAATACAATGAAAATCATATTTTGATAACTCTCTAGCAATTCCACAACCGATAACACCTGCACCGATGATGACGACATCTGTTTTTTGAATGATACCTTTTTTTCTACCCTCTTTTGCCATAGATGCATAGTCCTGCGGTGTAATAGTCAGACCTTTTACCGTCATTTCACTGACAACATTCTTAATTTTTGCATCTTCTGCAACAAAATGTCCTACATCAATCAATTGCTCCCATGTTTCACATTCTCCCGATACTGTTGCAATATTCCTTTCATTAATTCTTATCTCAATATTCAATTCGGGAAACTTATCTTTTACTTTTTCATTTATCCTCCTATTTAACGTATTCATAAAAATCCCTCTTTGTCTTTCAATTAGTGTTGTTCGTTATGTCTATTATTATAAGAAAAAATGTCCGTTTTGTCAATAAATATTTCCGATATGTCCGATTGTATATCTTTCTTGTAACAAACAGGACATAAATCTCTTACAAATTTGTTTCTTGTTTTATGTATAATTGTGTTATAATAAGGAAAAAATTAAGAAAAGGGTGCTTATTTATATGAAGAATCATCGGCAGGAACAAATATTAGAAATATTAAAAGAAAAGGGAAAAGTGAACGTACATAATCTTAGTGAGTATTTTTCTGTAACACCTAAAACAATAAGAAGAGATTTGGAATTTCTTGAAGAAAATGGAGAATTAGTTCGAATCCATGGTGGTGCAGAAATGACAAAAACGGATATATTAAGAGATAAACCTTTTGGGGTTCGCCTAAACATAGAAGCAGAAAAAAAAGAAAAAATAGGTAAAGAAGCCGCCATGCTTTTAAAGAATGGGCAACGAATATTTATCGGTGCAGGTTCTACTCTTGATTATCTCTCTTCTTATATTGATAATACAAATCGTTTGTATGTTGTTACAGATTCTATCACTGTTGTGAATCAGCTCAATAATCGAAGTGAGGTAGAGATTTTTATGATTGGCGGTGAAATTACAAAGCACATATTAGGAGCATCTGGGACGATTGCTGAAAATACATTAAAAAATTTTTGGTTTGATATGGCATTTATATCTGCATCGACAGTAGATCAAGAGGGACATCTTTTTCATCGTGGACCGGCTGAATTTGGTATTTATAAACATTTAGCGGAACGTACAACAAAATTAGTTGCTTTAATCGATTCAACCAAATTAGGAAAACATAATTTTATTAATGTAGCAAAATTAAGGAAAAATGATATTTTGATTACAGATGAGGATGCTGACCCGGCTTTTATTGAGGCATTGCGTTTACAGGGGATAGAAATCATTATTGCTAAATAAAGAAGTCATAAATCCTATAGAAATTAATAAAAGAAGAGATTTCATGCGAGTGCATGAAATCTCTTCTATAGGGAAAGTGACTCTAGATGCCTTTTCCTTTTATGTTATTATAGGGGAAATGAAAAAGGCGATTTCTAGAAGGCTACTTAACTCTTATTACTTTTTTTACTTCCGGACCATTACCATATCCTTTACCTAATGCTGTACGAATCCGAATCGTTAACTTCTTACCCTTTTGTGCTCCGTTAGGAACCCATACGGTATAGCTCTTTTTACTTCCTTTTACCCAGTTATTGGCAACCCACATACCGCCGATTTTCGGTACTTTTTTCTTTAAGGTTACTTTTACTTTATACTTCGTATAGGTATACGGTGGTACCCATTCATAACGTGAAATGTGTCCGCCAACCCAGTGTTTGCGCCACCAGCCCTTAACGGTTACCTTTTTCCTCTGTACGATTTTTATAGACTTTACCGCTGGTTTTACTTTAGAGCCGGTCTTCATTGTTACGATATTGGATGGCGTTCCTGTCATACCGTTTGCATAAGCCTGTACACGGAACTTATAATTCGTCAGAGGTTTTAATCCTTTGATTGTCACTGGATTACTGTTGCCACAGGAGAAGTATCCTATCGTTTTTGCTGTCGTCCATTTTCCTTTCTTTAAAACCTGAATCCTTACAGAAGTCTGCAGCTTATTTGGATAATCAATCCAGAACTTTGCAGAATTATAACCGGTAGCTACCCGAGGCTTTTTCAATTTCTCTGCCGGACTGATTACATAGGTGGTAAATGTCTTTCCGTTAGTAGTCTTAAAAGTGATCCATTTATGTTTGCCCGGTGCAGTAGCAGAAGATGGAATTCCGTCATAATCAACTTTATTCGAATTATACCAGTCCCACGTCTTTCCGGTAAGATGGTCATATACCGAAACAATCTTATCATCGGAATTTGCCGGTACAGTCTGTGCGATCACCTTTTTCTTACCTATATCGGAAAGCTGGATTGCACTCTGTGAACAGGTAACTTTGTTAGCAGAGATCCAGTTGTGACCGTTTAGGTTAAACATAAATGTTGCCGGATAATAAGCACCCCTATTAGCTATCTGTACATAATATGTACCGCTTGTTAAAGTTTTTGAACCCCTATTCCATATGTTCTCGCCTTTATACTGTGTAGCGGCTTCGCTGTACATCAGTTCGTCACGAGAATTATATATTTTGATAAATGTTTGATTCTGATGAAAAAGGTTGCATCTTTCTTTTTCAGCCAGCTCAAATGTCGGATTAATTACAGCTCTTTCGCTTATTTTATAATTACGAGAGTGGAGTTAGCTACGTAGTAATTCGTAACATCAAGTCAGGGGCAAAATACCATTTACCAAGAGGATGGATTTTTTTCCGGACTGCTTGGGATAATGAAGTTTTTATTGGTGACTGCAATTGCGAGCCTTGTTTTATTGGCATAGCCGGTTTTTGATAAAATGTTAGAAATATGGAACTTTACCGTTCGTTGTGATATATGCATTCGTTCAGCAATCTCACTATATTCAAGACCTTCGCATACAAGCCGGAGAACTTCGATTTCTTTAGCAGTAAGTTCTGAACTGTCAGCAAGACCCAGCTTTACGCTAGGTGTTTTGTCTGGGAAGATATGTTCACCTGCCATCGTTTCCTCTATAACATCAATTAGTTTTTCCGGACTGATATCTTTATACCAGAAGCTGTCGGCTTTTGCTTCTCTCGCTCTTTTTAAATATCCGACTTCTACCATCGAAGTTACGATAATTATTTTTATGTCCGGGAATTCTGCTTTAATTTCTGCTGCCGCTTCAATACCGTCTTTATTACCGGCAGTACACACATCCATTAAAATCAGGTCAATTTTCTCCCGCCTGCATACGGCAAGTGCGACATCTGCTCCGTTTACACTGGCACAAAGCTTATATTTGCCACTATCAAGGAGAATCCTTTCCATGTTTTCACGAGGCATCCTCTGATCCTCTACAATCAATACCTTCTTCATGATCTAGCTCCTTTTTTTGAAATGTTATTGTTAATGCAAAATATGGCATGGACTGTATATGCATTTCCCCACTATAATCAAATATATGACGTGAAAGATTATATAAGCCGCCTTTTGGAACAACTTCTTTTTCCGGAACTTCCCCATTATTTGTAATACAAATATGATAACAATCCTTATCTTCTTGCATCGTTATAAAAAGCTCTGTCGCACCGGCATGACATACTCCGTTTGTCAGACATTCCCTCATGGCAAGAATATATATGTGAGCATACTCTTCTTCCTTTGGTAAGGAGCCGGTGCAGCGAACCTTTACACCGATTGTTCGGGCATCCTGTAGAAATCTTTCAAATTCTCCCTCTTCTAAAGGATATTGATTATCATTCCAGATCGCATTTACTGCCTGACGGAGTAATCGCACCGCATTGCTGTAATCTGCATTTTCCTGTGCTAAACTTTGTCGGATAGCGGTTAATCCCGCTCCCATCTGATCATGCAATTTAGTCTTGGCAGCAAGGACTTCCCTTTCTCTTGTCAAAATCAATACATTATCAGAAAGATATCGTAGCTCTCTGGATATTTCTTTTAACTTTTCTGTTTGCCTTGTAAGATTTATTTTTTCATGATATTGCTTTGTGACATCTGAAAAAACGGCTTCTATATAGACATTTCCCTCTTTGTCTTTCACCTCACTTTCCTGATAATTCCATGCTCGTCCGTCAGGAAAAAGATAAATCTCCTTTTTATCTGTAAGGCGGATGATTTCATTTTGTATATTGCTGTGAAGGGCATCTCGTAATTCACTAAGTTTTTGCAGGTCTTTTTGAGCAAGTGTTCTAAAAAGCCGGTACATCTGTGAATTACAGAGCTTTATTGTACCATTCAAAGTAAAATAGCAGATTCCTACTGGAAGAAGGTTCAACGCTTCTTTAATGGAATTTTGACTAACCTTCTCTTTCGTTTTCTTTTTTAGGTGGATACTCTCTCTAACAAGTAAAAAATCAATAATACCGACAATGCACCAAAGTATCACGATTGGGACAGGCAGCAATTTATAATATTTTTCACCATTATTTATCTGATGGAAAGAATATGCCAGATGATTCAAAAGCAGAAATAAAAAGAAGAATAGAAAGCTGTTCCAATTTCGATAGCATTTCCACATATATGGTCGAAGTTCATAAAGAAGAAAGAGTAAAAGAAGAGAAAATATCAGACTGAGAAATACTACGGCCATAAACATCGTCTGTAGTAGCTTATATGACAGATAGAATGTCTGCATTACGCTTCACCTGCTTTCTTCACAGTAAATGTAAATCTCCATACTCCGTCCTCGTAACTGCTCGTATCGGTGATTTCAAAAAATGAGGTTAAGTTTGCGTTGCTTTCTACTTCCATACAAAAAATCAGACTTTCTTTATGTACACGAAACTTTACCCATACAGATAAAAGGGAATCAAGACAAGCTTCGATTACGGTTTCAAAAAAGTTATAAATACGGACGGCATCCCGCACATAGATAAATGCTCCTGACGGAGCGGCAAATGCACACATAACTCCCATTAGCCTAAGGCTGCTAAAAGACTCCTCCAGACAGGCTTCCAGTTCTGCGATATCAGACACCTCAGCTCTTTCTTCGATAAAAATTAAGTTACCACATCGCTTTATGTAAGTTCCAATTACACTGATTTTAGCAAGCAGCCTGCGTTTCGCTGTCAAATTTGTTTCCGCCTCATATTGATATAACAAGTTATTTAATAGTTCAATCTGCCCGGCAGTTTGCATCTGAAGCTTATCGTATAAGCGGTTCTTTTCCCGGAGCATATTAATCTTTGCTTTTGTCTGATAATTCTCCTGCTCAATGCAGTTACTCTCTTCTATCGTTTTCCGGTTTTCTTCCATCTTTTCCAACAGCATCAGGATGTCTTTAATGTCCTCCTGCCATAAAACATATCCTCCCTGAATCGGCCTGCTTTTAATTACGGTCTTTTTATCAACAACGACTTCTTTCTTTGCAGACTCTTTCATTATAGTCTTAGATAGTTCCATTGCATTAGAAGAAGCATAGCATACATGATACTTTAAATCTGTGATCTGCGCTCCCATCGTACATACTTCAAACAATTGTTCATATCCTGTATTTGTCTGAATCAGGCCACAGTAAATACAGCTTTCAAATATACATACAAACATCAGACATAAAACAGCGGTAATATCTCCGCCGATGACCTGCATCCACTGTACGCCACTTGCATAAATAATGGCATAGATGATAGTAATACAAATTCCTATAACGGGAAGATACTTCTTTCTCTGAGATAGTCGGCATTTATAAACCATCAAAATAAAAGCAGATACCCCACATAGGATTTCCCAGAGGAGTACGATGTAATAGCCGCTTTCATAACAATAAGTTTTATCTGTCCATATTTCTCCTAAAGGAAAGGAAAATACCCGTTGATGAAAATCATTGGATATTACAAGTAAAAAACAGAAAATGGCAGGAAGATATATTAATTTTGACCATTTGGGTAAAGTATACTCTTCCGGCTGTCCAAGAAGAATCGCTGCCTGTAGTGCCGCCTGTGGAATAAAGAGCATAGGCAGATAGTAGCTGTACCACAAATAGCGTTCTATGTTGGCATCTATTGTAAAAAAGTACTTTATAGTGCGGATAATAAACCAGAAAATCATTAACCCGGATATAAGGAGAATGGTATTTTTCACTGATTTTTGAACGACTCGTTTATGGATGCTTATCGCCCATCCGATATATAATCCAATGTATATTATACTTCGTACGATTCCATTTAAAACATACTGGAAACTTATTTTCCCTAAAATACGGCACAGTAGTGCAATGAGAACCATGCATATAAAAATAATGATATTTCTGTTTGCCTTTTTTTGTAATATTTTCTGCATCACAGCGAAAGTGCTCCACATTCATTTTCACGATTCGTCAAAATCCCAAGCCCGTGTTCTAAATTCGGAAGAAGAAACTCTAAAGACTCCTTTACTGCCTTTGGACTGCCCGGAAGATTGATAATGACAGTGTTGTTACGGATTCCGGAAACAGCACGGCTGAACATGGCACGAGGGGTAATCGCCATGGAATAATTACGAATGGCTTCAGCAATTCCGTTTGCCATGCGGTCACAGACGGCGATAGTTGCTTCCGGTGTCCGGTCACGTTTGGAAAATCCAGTTCCGCCAGTCGTAAAAATAAGATTAATCTGGCGCTGATCGCTTAAACGGATCATTTCTTTTTCAAGAAGCTTTTGTTCATCCGCAAGTAAAAGAGTTTCTTTTACATCGTATCCTGCAGATTTTAACATTTCTACGATTGCAGGACCACTTTTATCCTCTCTTAATCCGGCAGCTCCCTTATCGCTTAAAGTGATTACTGCTGCTGTATAAGGTCTGTCTGCTTTTGGAGGGATGCAGGTAACTTCCTGACCGATTTTAATATGCCCACCTGTAATCACTTCTGCAAATACGCCTTCTCTTGGCATGATGCAGTCCCCCATTGTCTTATAAATCAAACAATGATTATGACATTCCTTTCCAATCTGGGTCATTTCAAGAACGACATCTCCGATAACAAAACGGGTACCGACAGGCATAGAACTAAAATCAATCCCCTCAACAATTAAGTTTTCACCAAAAGAACCGGGATGGATATCTGCACCTTTGGCTTTAAAGGCATCCACTTTTTCTTTGGAAAGAAGACTGATCTGACGATGCCATTTGCCACCGTGAGCGTCGCCCTCGATTCCCCAGTCGCAAACAATATTAGCTTCTGTTATGAGATGCTTTTGCACCCCTCTTTTTTCACTGATACAAATTCCGGTAATTTTCCCCATATTAACTTCTCCTCTCATCCGCCAATCTAGAGCGTGTTTGAAAAATCATTCCTGCAATCTGCACGTCCCAATTTGGGGGAGATTTTGCCTTCATTCAGTTGCCGTAGCCCGCTACGTCGCCCTCATTCAGGCGAAATCTCCCCCAAATTGTAACGAACATCTTACAGAAAGCATTTTTCAAACACGCTCTAGCCCAATAATTTTAATAATCGTTCTCAAAATTATATCATATACTTTTACAAAAAGAAAGATATGCAGGAGAAAAACACACTATGCCCTCATATTCATCATAGATTGACATATCATCGGTACTTAGATATAATCACTTAAAAAGTGAATATTTATCGTAAATCACATATAAATGAAGTATACATTTATAGCAAAGAATGAATCAATTATATATTTTAAAGAAAAGAGAGAATATTATGCCAAAAGGTTCCGAACAATTAACTAACGCAAGAAAAGAAGAAATTATTAACGCCTGTGCAAAATTATATACGACGATGAACTTTAAAGATATCACTTTAAAACAGATTAGTCTTGAAACAACCTTTACCCGCACTTCTATCTATAATTACTTTCAGACAAAAGAAGAGATTTTTCTGGCACTATTTCAGAGGGAGTATGACTTATGGACAGCCGATATCCGACAGATTTTCGAAAAATATGAAGTGATGACTGTTGATGAATTTGCCAGTGCCTTAGCTCATACTTTAGAAAAAAGAGAATGTCTCCTAAAATTACTATCTATGAATCATTATGATATGGAAAGCCGCAGCCGTTTAGACAATCTTGTAGAATTTAAAAAATCTTATGGAAACTCTATGGCAGCCGTAACACACTGTCTTGAAAAATTCTTCCCTAAAATGACGATACACGATATTCAAGACTTTTTATATGCTTTCTTTCCATTTTTATTTGGTATTTATCCATATACTTATGTGACAGAAAAACAGACAGAGGCGATGGAAGAAGCACATACAGAATATGTTCTGTTATCCTTATATGAAATTACTTATTCGTGTATTAAGAAACTATTGGCAGATGCAGAATAGGGAGTTCTGACGCAACAGATACCCATAAAAAGCATATATACCAACTGACCCTTATTAGATACAATTCAACCCCCGATCTGCCCCATCGGATGGCTTTCTGTCACTTGCCTCGTATCTTCAAAACAATGCATTTGCGGCTTATTTTCAATACTTTTTCTTAATATATTTTGAATTTCTTCCTGTCGTTTTTCTGGATTTTCCATTCGCAAAGCAGGTTTTAAAGCCCAACGCTGTTCGTAGCACAGGCAGGGTTTTAAATCTCCAGTTGAAGTCATTCGAATACGATTACAGAGATTACAGAACTTTCCATGCATTGCACTGATAAATCCGACATTTCCCTGAAATCCTTCTATAGAGTAATATACTGCCGGACCATTCCCATATACTCGGAAATCCTCTGTTAAATTTCCATAGTGTTTTCGTATCGTTTCTTTTAACTCCTCATTAGAAATGCTTTCCGACATATTTCCATAACCAATCGGCATCATTTCAATAAAACGAACGCTTAACGGTAATTTTCTTGCAAGTTCCGTAAGAGGAAGCCATTCTTCCTCATTCATTCCTTTTTGTAAAACTGCATTAATCTTTACTGGAATACCAGAAGCTACTGCCTTTTCTATAGAAGAAAGGACAACAGCAAGTTTATCAAAACCAGTAATCCATTCATATTTTTTGATATCCAATGTATCAAGACTGATATTAACGGCATCAAGTCCTGCCGATAATAAAGCTTCTAATTGCTCTCCTAATAATAATCCGTTTGTTGTCAATGTGACAAGTTCTGTTCCCGGAATATTTTTTATCATGCGAATAACCTCCGGGCAGCCTCTTCGCACAAGTGGTTCCCCTCCCGTAATTTTAAAACGGGTGATGCCAAGCTTTACTGCTTCCTGACAGACCTCTGTAATCTCCTCATAAGTAAGAATCTCTTTCATCGGAATCCATTCAGCTCCGTCTGGCATACAGTAACGACAGCGAAGATTACAGCGGTCTGTAATGGAAATACGCATATAATTTATCTCTCTGCCATAGCTGTCTTTTATCCCTGTTTTTATCATTATAAAAATTTCCTTTTACTCTCCATTTGTTTTTGGCATATTTTTAAATTCAAGAAATGCCATGATAATTGTAACAACTGCTGCTAAAAAGTCTGCAATCGGTCCACAGTAAATACATCCTTCTATTCCCATAAAATGCGGCAGAATTAAAAGCAGCGGAATAAAGAAAATGATTTGTCTCGTAAGAGATAAAAAGATTCCCTTTGCCGGCTTTCCAATTGATGTAAAAAATGTGGATGTAATTGGCTGTAAGGCATCTAACCAGATAAAGAATAAGAAGATTCGAAAGAAACGTACTCCAAATTCAAAATATTCTGGTTCTCCCGTTCCAAATAGTCCGAGAATCTGTCTTGGGAAAATCTGAAACAGTACAAAAGAAACAATAGAAATGATAACTCCTGATGTTGCTGCAAGACCAAATGCCTTACGCACACGGTCGTAATTCTTTGCTCCATAATTAAAACTTTCTACTGGCTGGCTTCCCTGAGAGAGACCGATAACAATGGAGAAAAAGATTTGGTTTACCTTAATGACGATTCCTGCACAGGCTAAAGGAATCGCTTCTCCATAAACAGAAGCCGCTCCGTAGTGAGTCAGAGAATTATTCATAATAATCTGCACAACCATCATGGCAACCTGATTAAAGAAAGAAGCCATACCAATCTGTGCCGTCTTGCTGATATATTCTATCTGCGGACGGAAATGTTCTTTTGTCAGAGAAACGGTCTTGAAATGAAGCAAATAACGAATAACAATAATCGCTGAAATAATCTGCCCGATAATTGTTGCTAAAGCAGCACCTGCCATTCCCCAGTGAAATACCATAACAAATATGGCATCTAATACTGTATTAATAACTGCACCAATTAAATTACAGAGCATCGCCATATTGGGACTACCGTCTGCACGAATCAGATGACATCCTCCCGTTGTCAAAATCAAAAATGGGAAACCTATCGCTGTAATCCGCACATAGGTCTGTGCGTAGGGAAGGACATTTTCCGGAGCACCAAATCCCGTTAAAAGCGGAGTTAAAAATAATTCTGCAATCAAAAATAAAATTACACCGCTGCCTATCAGACAAATGATGGCATTTCCTACAAAATAAACAGCCCGGTCTTTATGACCGCCTCCCATATTTAAATTAAAGCAGGAAGCACCGCCAATACCAAACATCAGTGCAAGTGCAATACAGGATGTGGTAAGCGGAAAGGCAACATTTGTTGCAGCATTGCCAAGTGTGCCAACAGCCTGTCCAATAAATAACTGGTCAACAATGTTATATAAGGCACTGACAAGCATTGCGATAATACTTGGAACAGCAAACTTCACCATTAAAGAAGCAACGGAAGCTTCTCCTAACGGATTGCCTGTCTGTATGTTTTCTTTACGTTCTTCACTCATATTTTCATCTCCTTGTCTTTGTATTTTATTATTTTTTATTGCATAAAAGGCGGCTGCCTTCTTTGATTCAGACAGCCACCTTTTATTATAGCATTAATTTTGTGAAATACACAAACAAATATTTAAATTTTCTATTATTTTTGTTTATTCGGTTGCCTGAATGGCATCATATCCCGTTTCTTTTGTACGAATCTTTTGTGCATGACGGATTTCATAAGTAAATATCTTACCATCTCCCGGCTCTCCTGTATAAGCAGCCTTTTCGATTGCCTCAATTGTTTTTACTTCCCATTCTTCGGAAGATACCACTATTTCAAACTTTATTTTTGGCTGCATCTGCATATCTACCTGCATACCACGAACAATTTCTTTATAACCTCTCTGGATACCGCAGCCCATGACCTGAGATACGGTAAGACCATTTACACCAATTGCATTTAAAGCGGCTTTGACATCTTCAAATTTATCTTCTCTGACGTAAGCCTCAACTTTTATCATCATGATTAAGTCCTCCTGTTTTCATAATTACCAAAATTACCAAATGAACGATTAAATAACTAAAATTACTGATCAAGACCATTGAAAGATGGATATGCGTTTTCACCATGTTCAGAAATATCAAGTCCGACCTGCTCTTCTCTAACGCTTACTCGTAATGGTGTAAATACTCTGACAATAGCAACACAGATAAGTGTTCCAACAACGGCCACAGCGATCGTGATTATAATACCAACAATCTGTGCTACAAATAAATGGTAATCACCAAAAATAAGTCCATCCCATCTGGCAACTGGATTAATTGATTTCTGTGTAAAAATACCTGTGGCAATACCACCCCAGATACCGCCGATACCATGACAGCCAAATGCATCCAACGCATCATCTATTTTTAACTTTTTCTTGATAAATCCAACACCAAAGTAACAAATCGGACTGACAAGTGCACCGATAATGAAAGAAGACCAGATTGGAACAAAACCTGCACCTGGAGTGATCGCAACAAGTCCAACAACAAGTCCGGTAGCTGCACCAACTAAAGTCGTTTTTCCGTTCTTTATTGTATCAATAAACATCCAGGATAACAATGCTGCTGCCGCAGAAATGGCTGAAGTCATAAATGCATGTGCAGCCAGGCCATCTGCTTTTAATGCACTACCGGCATTGAATCCAAACCATCCAAACCAAAGAAGAGAGGCTCCGAGAACAACAGATGGAATATTATGAATACGATAGGTTGTATGTTCATAACCACGTCTTCTTCCAAGAATAATAGCAAGCACTAATGCACTGATACCTGAACTGATATGTACAACATCACCACCAGCAAAGTCTACAGAACCGATTGCCGCAAGAAAGCCGCCATCTCCCCATACCATATGAGCCATTGGGTAGTAAACAATAACAGACCAGATTGCTACAAAAAGAAATAACGCTTTAAACTTCATACGCCCTACCAGGGAACCAGTAATAAGTGCTGGCGTAATCATTGCAAACATCATCTGAAAAGCACAAAATACCAAATGTGGAATACTATCTGCATAAGGTCCTGCTTCCATTCCAACACCATTTAATCCAAACCAGCGAAAATCTCCGATAATTCCTGCATGGTTTCCACCAAAAGATAAAGAGTATCCAAAAAGTGTCCACATAACAACGGAAAGACCCATAATTGCCACACATGCCATAATTGTGTTACAAACATTTTTTCTTCTAACTAAACCACCATAAAAAAATGCAAGCCCTGGTGTCATAAAAAAGACGAGAGCAGCACAGATCATCATAAAAGCTGTATCTCCTGTATTCATAATTTATATAAGTCCTTTCTTCTCTTTTTTTCTGATGATTCATCATTTTAATTTGCTAAATCTCTTCCGGAAAACAAAAAAGGCGCCTAAAGTATAATTGTTATACTTTAGACACCCTTGTCACGTTTCGAATAGTATCACATATTTAAGTGCTTTGCAAGAGAAAATTATAAAAAAGCTTATTTTTAGTTAATTTTATTAATAAAATATACTATTCGCCTAATTTTTCAGACAATATGTTGGCTGCATCTTCTATACAGCCAGGACAGGAACGAAGTACTTTACCGGTATCCATCCCTTTCAATTCCCGACAGATTGTCGATCCGTTTTTCTTACGGAATATCTCATTTAATTCTCGTACTTTCTGATAAGTAGCCGCTTTTGAAGTTGGTGCTTCAAGATTTCCACAACTATTAGCCATACCCATAACAAGTGCCATACCAGTAACTGCGCCGCAGGTACCATAAGTATCACTGACACCCAGCCCTAATCCTTCTGACACTTTAAATGCTGTTTTTTCATCAAGGCCTACCTTATCGCAAAATGCACAGACAATTGCTTGCGCACAGTTATAACCTTTCTGATGATACTCTGCCGCTTTTTGTGCTCGATTCATTTGTGTTCCTCCTTAGTAAATCATAGTTTTTTATAAATTATAACAGAAATTTAGATGTTCCGACAGATAATTTTTTCTTTGCGAACAGATTTTTTTCTTCCAGCACTTTTTTATTATTATACATTCTTCTCTTGATTTCCTACATTAATCGTCTATCGGTATGTTGACCATAAAACAACAAGGCGATATAATAAAATAAAAAGGGTGGAGGTATTTATGAATAAATATTTAAAACGTACTTTGGTTGTTGCCTCAGTCATGATTATTATATTTTCCATAATCATGCTCTGGCCGCTGCCTCTTCGCAAAGTACTTCGACAAGAAACAGATACGGCAATGACTGTCAGCCTGTCAGACAATGACACGAATATATCGTCCTTTTCTTTGTCTGCAAGTTCTGTAGAATACAGAAGAATTATGGAAATTCTCGAAGATTATTCCTACCATTGTACCTGGTACAGTTTCATCCCTCATGAATCTTTTACCGGTCATGGTGAAAATCTGATTATATACACTGGAAACAGCGGACTAGTCATTGATACAGCTAGCGGACGAGTTTTTGTCGATAGAGGAACTGCGGAACATACATACCGTATGAATTATTTAGGACAAAATGATTCGGCCAAACTGACAGCACAAATTAAGAAAGTACTAAAAATCTGAACAATCGGTATGCAAACAGATAAAATAGAAAGACAAGATTTATAGTAAATTTTGTGTTTCTATTTTTTTGTGTTTCGAATTACATTGCAAATTACATTGAATGAAATAAAATAAAGAAACGCTACACTCATTTTTCATGAAATACTTATAGAATAATTCTTATCTAATATTTTTAGTGTATCTCCATTAACAAAACAGAATATTTTCGCTCTTTCTATACATACTATGAGTACTAAATTTTAGATTTTTTAAAGGAGATTACTATGGAATCAGATACAAAAAAACTGACAGATACTACAAAACTTTTAAGAGAATGTGATGCAGGAACAAAGATGGCGATTTCTTCAATTAATGAAATTTTAGAAAAGGTTGAAGATACAAAATTAAATGAGATTCTAACTAAGAGCAGAAATGCACACGAAGAATTAGAATCAGAGATTCATTCCCTGCTTAATTATCACAAAGAAGAACAAAAAGAACCCGATCCGATTGCAAAAGGCATGTCTTTTATCAAAACAAATGTCAAAATGGGAATCGATGAAAGTGATAAAACAGTGGCTAACCTTATTACCGATGGATGTAATATGGGAATTAAATCTTTAAATAAATATCTAAATCAATATGCCATGGCCGATGTGATTTCTAAAAAAATAACAGAAAAACTGATTCGATTAGAGGAAAATCTACGAAAAGAACTTTCCACATATCTTTAATATGTGTTTGAAAAAATATTCTTGCAATCTATATGCCCAAATTTACGGTATATTTCATATCCACAACCTCATTTCTTACGATAATATGAAATCTCTATAGTATAAAATGATAAAGAAAAGCCCGTCGAAAGCGAAAAACCAAAGAACATACTCACTTTCGACGGGGTTATGCAAAATGCAAAGTACATTCTGTATTATATGTTTTTTCTCATATTTTTCAAGTACTATTGCACGAAATGTAAATTTTATGTCTTGAACAACCACATTTTTTATATTCCCTGCTTGTAAATAAGAAAAAGTATTATATAATATATACATCATTTAAAAACAATGATATATTTTTTAATAAAAAATGTATTTTACATGAAAGGACTATTTTATGATTTCAATTGCTGTCTGTGATGACAATGAGATTACCGCGCAGGAAATCTCAGAAAAAGTAAAACAATGCTGCCCTATTGAAGCAGAAGTTTCTGTATTTTATCACATAAAAGATATACTATTTTCTATTCATAATGAAAACAAGCTGTTTGATATTATCTTTATGGACATCGAATTTGATGTTTCCTCTGGAATTGAGGCATCAAAACAGATTAACGCCTGGCATCCAGACTGTCAGATTATATATATTACAAATTATACAAACTATTTTACCTCTGTTTATGAGACATCACATATTTACTATATTTTAAAGAAAGATATAGATACCTATCTTTCAACCGCATTAAAAAAGGCCATACAGCAGATAGCAAAGATAACCCAGTACTATTTGATTATCCAATCAAAACAGCAGCATATTCGTATTGCACAAAGTAAGATTTTATATTTAGAACGAATTATGCGTACTACAAATATTCATACCGCAGATACAATCTATCAGACACCAGAAAAGATGGATTCTCTTTTAGAACGTTTATGTCCCTGGTTTTGTCCATCTCACCGAAGCTATATCGTAAATGGACGGCACATCGTTAATTTAGACCGTCACCATGCTATCTTATCAAACGATACTTCTGTTCCAGTCAGCAGAACTTGTTACGAAAGTTTAAAAAAGACATTTGCCAGATGTATATGGGCAGATGGGATGTATTTTACAAATGAAGAAGCGAAAGGAGAGCTTTAATGATGCATAAAAAAGATATGATTTTTCTTTCAATTCTTATTGCCTGTTCAGAATCTGTGGTTCTATTTTATTTTTGTTCCGCTAAGTCACCTCGCTCATTCCTATGCATGATGATTTCTTATGCGATTCTTCTTATTTTCCCATTAAATATCTTTCTTGCATCTTTAAGAGAACACCGGACAGGAACTTCTCTTTCTACGTTAGAAACTACAGAAGAAAGTTCAAAGCAGCAACGCGAAATAGAACAGTTTACTCATAAGCAGCTCAAACTTCATAAAAATAATTTTACCCAAAAATTGAAAGAACTTTACATACTTTTAGAGCAAAATGATTTAACAACTGCACAAAAAATACTTGGTGAACAGATTCCTCTTAAAGATACCGATATCATTTGCTGTACCAACTCTATCGTTGATGGTATTTTACAAAGCAAAAAATCAGAATGTATCCAACATAATATTTCCTTTGAATATACGATTTTGTTTCCTGAAAAGAATGATTTTTCTTTTTCTGTTTTAATTAGTCTGTTTTCAAATTTACTTGATAATGCCATAGAAAGTTGCCAGATGGCTTCCTCGTTAAATCCTAAAATTGAATTATCAATTGATTATAAGGGGGATTTCTTAATTATCTTCATGCAAAATACAAAGGAAACAGCCTTGATTTTTAACTCATTAGCAAGAAAAACAACAAAATCAGATTCCCTTTCTCATGGATTTGGATTATCTATCATTGAAGAGATTGTAAAATCTTATGATGGATTTTGTGAGTGGGAAGATCGGGGAAATATTTTTGAATCTCGTATAATGCTTCGTTATCTTTTATAATACCACCGCAAACGAATATGTTTTATCTTGGAATATATTTGAAAAATGCTTTTTGCAGATTGAGGTATGCAGATTGCAGGAATGATTTTTCAAACACGCTCTAATTCTAACGATTAAAATGGTAAAGAAAGGATTTTTTATGACTTTAAACCAAATGTTTGATTTTACACCAGTTTATATTTATATTGTAGCAGCCGTTCAGCTTTTTATAGGATTCTCATTAAGTTTTGCCATTGGGCAGATTCTGCCCTTGCGTATTCGAGAATTTATGTATTACCTTTTTAGTTTTCTTTTTCTATTTATTCCTTTTCTATATGAAATTGCAACAGCCAATGTACAGTCTGGAATGAGAAGCTTTCTTTTTTACCTCGCTCTTCTCATCACAATTTTTTTATTTACCAAAGAATCTTTCTTAAAAAAATTATCGCTGTTTTTTATCCTGGTTTTCTTTGATGGTATCTTAGAGATTGTTATTTGTTCTCTTTACTGGAAAGGAATCTGCGAAAAATTATTCGGTCTTCACTATACCCCGTATATTAATGTTCCTAATCAAAAAGTATCTACTATACTTATTTTCTTTTTACCTGCTGCCCTTGCCGAAATAGCATTTAACTTTCTCTTTCCTCTATTATGGAAAAGATATATTCGGTTTATTCATCTCACAACGTTTGTGGAAATGATTCTGCTTCCTGTATTATGTACAAATGGATTTCTTATCTTTTTACCTGAATTATTCGGAATGACCGGCTGGATTCTCTTGTTTTTTATTCTATTTGTTTTAAGCCTTTTATTTTTGCATGCGGTGACTCAAATTCCAGTCATCTTAAAACAGATTCGGGTTAATAAAGAAAAAAAGAAGCGAATTGAAAAACAAATATTTATTTACAAACAATATCAGGAACAAAATATTCTTCTTCGCAGGCAAAATCATGATATGAATAATCATTTACAGGCACTCTCCTTTTTACTGTCCCAAAATCGGATAGATGATATGAAAAAATATATTAAGGAGCTTTTAAAGGAATAAACTGATAATACATGTAAAAGGCTTCTGTTGCAAACCTTCTGTCGATTTGGTATACTTAATGTAAGTGTAGAACACACCAGAATTGTCAGCACAGGAGGATAGAACAATGATTAAGGCGACAAGCTGCGGTGGTGTTGTAATATTTCGGGGAAAGATACTTCTGTTATATAAGAATTATAAAAACAGATATGACGGATGGGTTCTTCCAAAAGGAACAGTGGAGGCAGGGGAAGAATATAAAGAAACTGCCTTAAGAGAAGTTCACGAAGAGACAGGAGTAAAGGCTTCTGCAATAAAGTACGTAGGAAAGAGCCAGTATACATTTAATACCGCACACGATGTAGTTGTAAAGCAGGTACACTGGTATTTAATGATGGCGGACAGCTATTACTCCAAACCTCAGAAAGAAGAATATTTTGAAGATTCCGGCTACTATAAGTACCACGAAGCATATCATTTGCTTCGCTTCCCTAATGAGCGGCAAATATTAGAAGATGCCTACCAGCAGTATATTGAATTAAAGAAAGCGGGATTGTGGGGAACAAGAAAGTATTTTTAATTCTGATTTCGTTTGAATAAGAGACACCCTTTAAAGGCAAATAAATCCCTATCTGTGACTTTAATCGTGGCGAGGAAAATACCTCATTCGGTATTTTCTCTTGCTCCGAGATCACAGATAGGGATTTATTTGCCTTCAGAGGGCTATCTTTGGCTGGATTTAGTTTAATCAGAATATGATTGGGGGGATTTGGAAATGAGGCATATAATTTAAGAAGGTACAACGAATTTGTGATAAAAAGAATTTTTCAAACACGCTCTAGTATAGTAAAAATAGAGTAAAAAAATAAGCTGTCTACTTTTTAGTAAGACAACTTTCTTTTAAAAAATATATTAAATGCCGCTGATGGGACTCGAACCCATATGGTTTCCCGTACGATTTTGAGTCGTATGCGTCTGCCAATTCCGCCACAGCGGCATATAGAAATTAGTCACAGCTAATGCAACCAACTTCTATATATTATCATCTGATTGTTATATTGTCAAGAAAAATTTATTGATTCGTCTGTGTAGATTCGATATCTGTTTTCTGACTATAATATTCTTTCATATTATTATTGTAATAAGAATCAAATACTCTTTTAGCAATCGGGACAGCATACTTACTTCCAGCGCCGACGTTCTCAACAAGAACACAAACAACTAAATCCGGGTCTTCTACATTAGAATAGCCAACGAACCAGGCATGTGCATATTTGCCCTCATTCTCTGCAGTTCCTGTCTTTCCTGCGGCAGTATATAAATCCGTATCTAAGTTATAACCCGTACCACTGGTAACTACTTCCCGAAGCATTTTCTGGAGCTTTTTCGCATCTTTTTCTGACATAAGATCGGCATAAATTTCAGGGATAGTTTCTTTTACCGTTGTTCCATCTGCTCCTTCTACATGGTCAACGACATATGGCTTCATCAAAGTGCCTTCGTTTGCAACTGCACACATAAGGAGAGCGTTGTGGAACGGCGTCATCAACGTATTTCCCTGTCCAATGACCGTTTGTGGGATTTCACTCTTGTCTGAATTTTGGGTTAATTCAAAACGACTCTTTTTTACTGCAAGATCAAAAGGAATCTCCTGATTGAACAGACATTTTTTATTTAGTGAAACAAAATTCTTTATGTCCAACTTACTACCTAATGTGACAAAAGCAGTATTGCAGGATTTTGCAAATGCCCTGTCTAAATCAACTTCACCATGTTCCTCATTTTCATAGCAGCTGATACGCACGCTATTAACAATCGTCTGTCCGTCACATTCATAACTAAAGTTCTTATAAGAGTTCGGATGTTCTTCCATGTATTCTAGCGCTGTCAGTACCTTATAGGTGGAACCTGGCGGGTAAAGCCCCTGCGTTGCTCTGTTTAAGAGGCAGCTTTCTGAAGAATCAGAAGTAATCTTATCCCAGATATCATCTAACTTATTCGGATCAAAATCGGGCTTGGAAACTAATGCTCTTACCTTTCCTGTTTTGGGTTCGATTGCCACTACCGCTCCCCTATAGTCCTCTAATGCTTCATAAGCGGCCTTTTGCAGACGGGTATCTAACGTCGTTATTACATTATCTCCGATATTCTTCTTGCTGGCAACACCGTTACTGAGCTGCTTCATCAGTTTTTCGTGTGATGTCAAAAGATCACTGTTACAAACAGATTCCAGTCCTGCCTTTCCATAACTGGTATATCCAATGATGTGTGCAAACATATTTTCGTAAGGATAGTGCCGTATCTCATCTCCAGCTTCATTATTCTCAGAATATGCAAGAATCTTCTGGTTCGCACTTAAAATCTGACCTCGTTTTGTCTGGTCAGAGAGAGAAGAATTTCTCTTATTATAAGAACTTTGCGCTACGCTGCTGCTATCCTTTAAGGTAAATTTCACCACATAGCCAATTAACCCCAGAAAAAGTGCGACAACAATAATACTTGTCTGTAGCATATAACGGTTCGTTTTTAATTTTTTCCCTCTTCTTGGAGTAAATAAGCTCTTTATATCAAAAAATAAGGTTTCCTTTTGATCGTGCCTGCGAGATTCTCTTCGTTCAGTCGTATTTTTTACGGTCACTCTCGTCCGGCTGCCCTGCTTGTTCTTCTTCATTCTCATCATCCTCTTTATAGGCAATGATAAATATGCCCTGCATAACTGCAAAAATTATTAATGTACTGGCTACAGAACTTCCTCCATAACTGATCAGTGGAAGTGTTACTCCGGTAGAAGGAATAAACTTAGTAACCCCTCCAATTGTAAGAAACACCTGAAAAATAAAGCAAATAGAAAATCCATATGCTAAAAGCTTGTAAAAGCGACCCCTCACGTCCATCGCAATTTTTAGGAAATGAATAAACACTCCCAAATAAATTAATATCAGACAAATTGCAAATAAAATTCCGAATTCTTCGGTAATTGCAGAGAAAATAAAATCACTTTCCACAATGGGAATATCATTTGGCCTGCCCTGTGTCAGTCCTTTCCCAAGCCAGCTTCCCGCGGCAATCGCAAATAAAGACTGCGTAATCTGATATCCGCTGCCCTCAATGACAGACCAAGGATCTTTCCAGGCAATAAAACGAACCCGCACATGCGCAAACAGCATGTACGCTAACTTTGCCGCAAGAGTGCCCGCTCCAATTCCTCCAAATAAATAAATTCCCCTTCCAGTAGCGACATAGCAAAGAAAAACATATACAACAAAATAGATTAATGCTCCACCTAAATCCTTTTCGCCAATTAATATGATAACATGGCATGCCGCAAAAATGCTCGTAAGAAGCATTGTTTTAAAATTCGGTGCTTTCGTAAGCATCGCTGCAATAAAAAAGACAAAAGAAATCTTAACAAATTCCGAAGGCTGCAAAGCAATCCCATGTCCCAAAGAAATCCAGTTCGTTGCTCCATTCTGTGAAGTACCAATTACAAATACACTAGACAAGAATATCAGTCCAAGGAGGCCATAAATCCATTTCAGCTTTTTGAGCCAGACAGCCTTTTCCATAAAATACGGAATAAATAAAACAATCAATGAAGTAGCCGCAGCAATAATAAATTGCTTTACTGCTTTATCAAATGACAGGCGTGTTAACATAACAAAACCAATCAAAAGCAAGAAACAGGTATGATTCATCAAAATTCGCGAACAGTCTACATATACTCGTGAATAGACAAAAATCAGCATCTTAAAAAATACGACCTGCGCAAGATACAAAAAAATAATCTTTGTATCCAAAGTTTTGGCAAATAATACACCATAACAGATAAAATGAAATACAAACATAAACAATTCCTGCCTGTCCATCCGCTTTACCTGTCGTTTCTCAGTAGAGGGAAGAAAAACGGTAAAACAGGTAATTGCGTAAATAACACCCATGATGACAATAATATAATTCGATCCTGTTGAAATCAAACTCACCATACTTTCATTCCCACCTTTCTACTCTATTCCATAATTCCAGTATGAATCTGAAGTATCTTTACTTTGTTCTTCTGTAAAATGCTGTTCTTTCCATTTAAGATATCTTTGTTTTACGGAAGATACTTCTGCTTCAGTAAGTTCAAATAAATCAAAGCGATGTCTCTTTATGTGAGAAGAAACCTCTTTGATATTCTCTCCGATCAGACTCTTCGGCTTATCCTGCCAAATAAGATTATAACAATCCAGACAGTGTGTAGTTACTAAAAGCTTTCTTTTCTTTTTATCCTCAAGCCATAATCGCCCGGAAGTTTTATTACAATGCCCACACGTCTTTTTAAGGCACTGTGCTGACTGCATTACCGGTATTCTTCCATAAATAAGTAATTCAAAGTCAACTGTCTGCTGCTGTTCTTTATCCATTCCCTTTATCATATCTGAAATTTCTTCTTCCGACAATTCAACAGGCAGCTCTCTTACGGTCATATTATCATAGAGTGCATTTGATTCCTGTATAGCCGAAGAATTCCAATGATAAAAAGAAGCCCCTGCAATCACTCTTGTAGTACATCCTTCTAACTGCATAAGAAATTCCATTTCATTTATAGTATATGCATAAATTCCATCCCAAATTGACAGAGAACAGATCTTTTTTAATTTATCTTCCAGCACATTATTACCTCGAAATACACGAGGAAGTGCAAGATACAGGCTTTTTCCAGCAGTCTTAATCTTTTCGCCCACATTTTCTAACTCTTTTTCCGAAAAAAATTCCCATGGAAGACAGATTCCATCAAAAAAAGTATCCTCACAATATAAAAATGCCTGCTTTATATTATATACACTTGCAATTCGCTCTTCCTGCTCTGAGTTTAGTTCTCGTTGTGCCTGATTCGGACAATCATAGCGCTTATTCATTAGATTCTGTTGATTATCCAATTCTTTTGAGGACAAGTTCTTCTCATAAAAATATTCTCTTTTTTCTGGCAGATTATCTACTCTATTTTTGCAGATGCGTAATTTTTCCTCTAAAAGAGCAAATCCGTCCTGACGAATTCTTTTTAAAGCAGACATTGGAAGAAAACATCCCTCATCTAAATTCACTTCAAAAGAAGTAAGTATAAATGGTACATTACCAGTCTTGTGCATCTGCCGCAGGATATCTTCCTTCGTTACCGGCCTCTTTTTAGAACATTCGATAACCGGTCCTTCAACAAACACACTTTCTTCTCTGCAAAAAAGCTGGAGCATCAAAGGTTCGCCAACTTTTAGTGTAATATCTCCTGTCACAGGGTATTTTATCACGCCATTTAAAATATTTTTTTCAATGTGTGTAAGAAGTTCTTCATTCCTCCTGCGATATACAGGCATTCCAGGCTTAATAGATTGTGTGCGCGGAGCGTTCAGTGTCACCTGTCCTTTTAAAGAAGTACCCACATCTTTAGAAGGGACTGTAAGAATCACTTCATCCTGCCCATCTTTTGAAACAGGAATTACTAAAATATCTTTTGGATGTAATGTATCTTCAAAATGCATCCGAACTTTATTTTTAGAGACAGATAGAACTTTACCAACTTTTCTTCCAGTATTTTTGGGAGAAACAGCTGCCATCATGTCCTGCCCATTGTGCTTGTTCCAATATCCCTCTGTAAAACTGCCGCGACAGTATAATTCTTCTAAGGCATGTATATCCTCTTCTTCTGGTTGAAATTGTGCTCTTTGTTCCCAGTTTTCAGAAATCTTATCTAAATATTTGCGGTAAATTGCTGTAACTCCTGCCACATACTCCACATTTTTCATGCGTCCTTCAATCTTTAAAGAATCCACAGGAATTTCCATTAAAGACGGCAGCATAGAAAGAGAACATAAATCCTTTGGACTAAGAAGATATTTCGTATACTTTGAAGGATTTAATATCGTTCCATCAGCATTCATCAGAGTATATGGAAGTCGGCAAGGCTGGGCACAGCGGCCGCGATTTCCACTTCTTCCGCCATACATACTGCTTAAAAGACATTGACCAGAGTAGCAATAACACAATGCCCCATGAACGAAAACTTCCACTTCAAGGCCTGTTTCTTTTTTTATTCTTTTTATTTCTGCCAAAGATAATTCTCTTGCTGGAACAACTCTGGTCATTCCCATGCGCTTCGCAGCAACAGCACCACGAAAATCTGTCACCGTTAGCTGTGTGCTTCCGTGAATTTCCAAGTCAGGGAAATTCTCTCGAATGAATCGAACCGCACCAATATCCTGAACGATAACACCGTCTAAACCATTCTCATAATAAGGAAAAAGAAAGTCTCCTAATTCTTCAAAAAGCTCTTTCTCTTTCATTAATGTGTTCACTGTAAGATATAACTTACGTTCATGAAAATGTGCAAACTGCAGCGCCTCTATCATATCCTCTCTGGAAAAATTATGTGCATACGCTCTGGCACCAAACTTTTCACCACCCATATAAATCGCATCTGCTCCCGCTGCAACAGCCGCTTTTAAATGCTCGAAAGAACCTGCCGGAGCAAGTAATTCCGGCAGGTTTCTCTTTTTAATGAAATTCATTGTTCGTCTCCAGTCCAATAATCTGTTTTTGCAGCTCATTCACCTTTGCTTTATAATCTGCAACCAGCTTATTCGCTGCATCAAGCCGCATATCTCTATCGACAATCTGCTGCTTTAATTCATAAAGCTCCTGCTCTCTGTCCCGGCCATCCTGATTAAATACTTCAATCTCATCCCGAAGTTTAAAGAGTTCTTCTGTAATATTGAGCGCCAGCAAAATATCACGATATTCTGTGGAAAGCTTATTATATCCTGGCTGTTTTTTTAATTCTCTTATCTTGCCGTCAACATAGGAGGCAAGTTTTTGGAGATAGATATCACTTCCACCCGACAATCTATATACTTTACCGTCAATTACTACTGACAATTCACTTTTTTCTTCCATATCAACCCTCCTGTGATGCAAAATCTTTTAATAAATCTCCTCCGGTACCGGATATCCCATATGTTCATAGGCGAAAGCAGTTAAAGCCCGGCCTCTCGGTGTTCGCTTAATGAGGCCTCTCTGAATAAGAAACGGCTCATACACATCTTCAATCGTACCAGAATCCTCTCCGATTGCTGCTGCTAGTGTATCTAAACCCACCGGTTTTCCCATAAACTTTGTAATCATCGCTTCTAAAAGGTTGCGGTCTGTCGCATCTAATCCCATAGAATCAACCTCAAGTAAATTAAGTGCCGTCTGTGCCACCTCATATGTAATCATACCGTCATATCGAACCTGTGCAAAGTCTCTTACCCGCTTAAGCAATCGATTCGCCAGTCTTGGTGTCCCACGACTTCTTTTTCCAACTTCCATTGCACCGGCCTCATCAATCTTTACTCCAAGAAGTTCTGCTGAGCGTTCTACAATTACTTTCAATTCTTCATCTGTATAAAATTCCAGACGGTTTACAACTCCAAAACGGTCTCGAAGCGGTGCAGTAAGCATTCCTGCTCTTGTTGTAGCTCCTACCAATGTAAAATGAGGAAGCTCTAAACGTATAGACTTCGCTGAAGCGCCCTTTCCAATCATAATATCAATAGAAAAATCCTCCATTGCTGGATAAAGAACTTCCTCCACCTGCCGGTTCAGTCGGTGAATCTCGTCAATAAAGAGAACATCTCCATCAGAAAGTCCATTCAATACTGCCGCAATTTCTCCTGGTTTCTCAATCGCCGGTCCGGAAGTAATCTTCAAATTACTGTCCATTTCGTTTGCGATAATCCCTGCTAATGTTGTCTTTCCAAGACCCGGAGGGCCATATAATAATACATGGTCAAGAGACTCTCCTCGCATCTTAGCCGCCTCGATAAATACCCGAAGGTTCTTTTTTACCTTCTCCTGTCCTATATATTCTGATAAATTCTGTGGCCGGAGGCTGCCTTCTACCGCAATATCCTCCTCCATCAGCTCTGTGCTGATCATTCTGTCCATGTTATCACCTTATAAAAATGTTAATACTTTCTTCAATGCTTCTTTTAATAACTGTTCTGCATCTAACTTCTCTGCTTCCGGCACACTATGTACGGCACGATATGCTTCTCCATTCGAATAGCCTAATGCTACTAATGCCTGTACAGTATCCGCAATGCTGTCTCCTTCTGTAAAGGAACTCTGTGGCGCTGCTTCCTCTGCCCCTGAAACTGACTCTAAAGCTTCTAGATTCAGCTTGTCTTTCAGCTCGATGATCATTCTCTTCGCACCTTTGGGACCGATACCCGGTGTCTTAGCGATACTCTTCGCATCCTCACTAAAAACCGCATAATACAAATCTTCCACTGACATCGTGGAAAGTACCGATAATGCGGCTTTCGGTCCGATGCCTGAAATTCCAAGCAGAATCTGGAAAGTCTCTAACTCCTGAATCGAAGAGAATCCAAACAATGCCAACTGGTCTTCTCGTACATACAGATAGGTATGAAGCATCGCTTCCTCACCGCTATTCACACCCTCAAGAACTCTTGACGGCACTTTTATCTGGTAACCAATTCCATGATTCTCTATCACAACAGAATCCTTCCCCTTATATGCAACTGTTCCCTTAATATATGAAATCAAATGAATTTCCTGCCTTCTTTTAAAATTGTTACTAGAGCGTGTTTGAAAAATATTTTCTGCAAGATGTGCATCACGCATTTTTCAAACACGCTCTAGAACTTATATTCTGACTTCTGACATGATACCATAATTCCCATCATATTACAACTCTTTTACTTTAAGCGCATTTACCCCTTTCTCGAAAATGTGTTTGACATATAAAACGTTCTCTGCTATGGTTATAGCATTATTATACTAAGAATTTTTGAGACAACATATGTCATTCTGGAGGTATCATGTTAACGATTAATAAAATATTCCCACAAGAAAAGATTCCCGAAAAGACAGAATCTTTTTTATTTTTTGATATAGAAACTACTGGTTTTTCCAGAGACAACACCATCTTATACCTGATTGGCTGCGGATATTTTGCAGAAGAAGGATTCCAATTCATCCAGTGGTTTAATGATGACGGCACAAGTGAAGAAGAGATTCTCCTTGCCTTTCAAAATATTTTAGTAAAAAAAGACTGGCAGCTTGTCACATTTAACGGCAACAGCTTTGATATTCCTTATTTAAAGAGGCATTACGACTTAAATGAACTAACCTGTGATATAGAAAAATATCCATCCCTGGATTTTTACCAGTTTTTAAAACCTTTTCAAAATCTTTTTCAGATGACACATGGAAAACAAAAAGACTGGGAACAGTTTCTTGGCTTAAATAGAGAAGACAAATATGATGGCGGACAGCTTATCGCTGTTTACAAAGACTACCTTATGTCAAAGGACGAAGACTTGTTACATAATCTTCTGCTTCACAATGAAGATGATTTACTTGGTATGAAGTATCTTCTTCCGCTCTTTTCCTATCGTCAGATTTTCCTTGAGGACATCACTTTACAGAGAATCGCACCCGCCAATAAAGTGTTTGAACGTGGAAATGGCAGCATTGCTATCTCCTGCAGACTTCCTCGCCCTCTGCCACAGCCATTAGAGGTATCTACCCCTATAGGAGAGCTCTTTTCTGACAAAAAAGATTTGTCCATACTGACGATTACCCTTCCTTTTGTTGAGGACGTGTTAAAACATTTTTACAAAGACTATCACAATTATTATTATCTTCCAAAAGAGGAACGGGCGATTCATAAAAGTGTCGGCTGCTATGTTGAACGTCAATACCGCCGGGCAGCAAAAGCTTCTACTTGCTATGTCAAAAAAGAAGGAATCTTCCTGCCGCTTCCAAAAGCGCAGAAACATTTTGGAATACAGATAGAGAATTATCCTTATGAAAAGACTTTTCCTTTGTATAAGAGAGAATATAAGGAACTTAGATGGTTTGCAGAATTTGATGATGTATTCTCAGAAAAAAATACGGGGATTTCTGTATATTTGCGGGATATCATAAAAGAACTGCTGATTACTCGTATGGAATGTGATTTATAGGATAAGTAATTCTGCTACAGCCAAAGACAGAACCAGGAAAAAGAAAAAATCCCTATTTGTGACCTCGAAGCAAAAATTGGATGCAAGCGTTTCCGCGAACATTCAACCTGCCGCGACTAAAGTCACAAATAGGGATTTTTTATCTTTCTTATTTCGTCAGCTTTGCCTAAAACGACTATTTCATCTCTTTTGCAAGAGCCACAATCTGCGCTTCACTTGTTTCATCTACCGCAGAGCGAATTGTCACCGTTGTATCTGCAAATGTAATATTCTTGCTCTTCTCAAAAGCAGCCTTCATAATCTTTGCTGCCAGCGGGGTCCAGCTTCCGTTCTCTACAAATCCAATCGTACGGTTCTGATAGCTTCTCTCTGTCAGATGGTTAATGAATTCTTTCATAAATGGGAAAATATCTCCGTTATATGTCGTTGTGGCAAGAATTAACTTTCCGTAACGGAATGCATCTTCTACAGCTTCTGCCATATCATCTCTAGCAAGATCTGTAACAACAACTTTTGGACAGCCTTCTTCTTTTAACTTCTCAGCTAACAGTTCTACAGCCTTTTTTGTATTGCCATAAACAGAAGTATAGGCAATTACTGTTCCCTCTGTCTCCACCTGATAGGAAGACCAGATGTTGTATAGGTTCAGATAATGCTCTAAGTTCTCAGTTAATACTGGTCCATGTAATGGGCAGATTGCCTTAATTTCAAGGGAGCCAACCTTGCCGAATAACTTCTGTACCATTGGGCCATATTTGCCAACGATACCGATGTAATAACGGCGTGCTTCACAATCCCACTCTTCCTCTACATCTAATGCACCAAACTTACCAAAAGCATCTGCAGAGAAGAAAATCTTATCTGTTGTATCATAAGTCATCATAACTTCTGGCCAGTGAACCATAGGAGCCATAACAAAAGTAAGGTTATGCTTACCTGTACTTAAAGTCTCTCCCTCTTTTACGATAACCTGACGGTCTGCAAAATCTGTTCCAAAGAACTGCTTCATCATAGGGAAAGTCTTTGCATTACCAACAATCTTTGCTTCTGGATACTTTTCAGCAAAGTTAGCAATATTAGCCGCATGGTCTGGTTCCATATGCTGCACGATTAAGTAATCCGGAGTTCTTCCCGCAAAAGCCTCCTCCAGATTTGCAAGCCACTCATCCTTAAAATGTGCATCTACCGTATCAAATACTGCAACCTTCTCATCAAGAACAACATACGAATTATATGCCATTCCGTTCGGTACATCATACTGACCCTCAAATAAATCTACTTCATGATCATTCACACCAACATAAATAATATCTTCTGTAACTTTAAACATGTAATCACCTCATATTTCTGATTATTGTAAAAAAATATCACTACGTAACCACCACAATTTTCTATGTGGCACAGTTCCTATTATATAAAATTTAATAGAAGTATACAAGACAAATTTCACCTAATTTGCAAACTGGCTGTTATACAGCTTCGCATAGAATCCATTCTGCTTTAACAACGTCTCGTGATTTCCCTGCTCGATAATATGCCCGTCTCGCATGACCAGAATCACATCCGCATTCTGAATCGTAGATAAACGATGTGCTACGATAAAGCTTGTTCGTCCAGCCATCATTTTCGCAAACGCATTCTGAATCTTTTGTTCGGTACGGGTATCAATGGAGGAAGTTGCCTCATCAAGAATCAGCATAGACGGAAGGTCAAGCATTACTCTTGTGATACAAAGAAGCTGTTTCTGCCCCTGACTCATTCCTGCTCCATCTTCTGTAATATATGTGTCGAGTCCCTTTGGCATTTTTTTAATAAAGCTGTAGGAATGAGCCTCTTTTGCCGCAGCGATAATCTGTTCGTCACTAAAGCCTTCTCGTCCCATCGTTATATTATCACGGATTGTTCCACTTCGAAGCCAGGTATCCTGTAATACCATACCGTAGGAAGTTCTAAGGCTCTCTCTCGTAATATCACGGATATCCGTTCCCTCTACCATGATCGTTCCTTTATTTACATCATAAAAACGCATCAAAAGATTAATAATTGTTGTCTTTCCGCACCCGGTAGGTCCGACAATCGCAATACGCTGTCCTTTTTTCACATTAAGATTAAAGTCTTCAATCAGGCGTTTCTCTGTGGTATAGGAGAAGTTTACATGAGAAAGTTCGATATTTCCCTCTGGATTTGCTAGAACAAGGGCATCTTTCTTATCATCGGTTTCCGGTGTTTCCTCAATGAGTTCAAAAATACGAGCCGCACAGGCTAATGCGTTCTGCAATTCCGTAACTACACCAGATATCTCATTAAATGGCTTTGTATACTGATTTGCATAGCTTAACAGACAGGTAAGCTGTCCAACGCTAAGTCCCCCGCCAATGGCAGTGAGTGCACCGCTTAATGCCACGCTTGCATATACAAGGCTGTTGACAAAACGGGTAGACGGATTCGTAATAGAAGAAAAGAAGATAGCTTTTAAAGAATATCCCTGTAACTTATCATTCACAGCTGCAAAACGTTCTCCGGCTCTCTTTTCATAGCCAAATGCTTTTACAACCTTTTCTCCTTCAATCATTTCCTCAATTAATGCTGTCTGCTCTCCTCTTGTCTCTGACTGCAATTTAAACATAGAGTAAGTGTGAGTTGCGATAAAACGGGCAACTAATAAAGAAATCGGTGTCAGACAGACAACCAAAAGAGCAATTCCTACATGGATGGAAAAAATAAATCCAAGCGTACCGAGAATCGTCACAACTCCAGTAAAAAACTGGGTAAATCCCATTAAAAGCCCATCGGCAAACTGATCAACGTCGGCAATAACACGACTTACTACATCTCCATAAGAGTGTCCATCAATATATTTAAGTGGCAGCTTTTCAATCTTTTTCATTGCCTCATTACGGATGTCTCTTGTTACATGAAATGTAATGTGGTTGTTACAGATATTCATGATCCACTGTGTGATTCCCGTAAATAAAATAACTGTCGCACCTTTTTCTAATATTTTTGCAATCGCCGCAAAATTTACCTGTCCTTTTTTAATAATAAAATCAATCGCATCTCCGACAAGGATTGGTACATATAATGTACCGGCAACGGTAAGTGCCGCCATAAGAATCGATAAAATCAGAAGGAAACGGTAGTTTTTTAAATAATGCCACACTTTTTTTATTGTGCTTTTTCTTTTGCCGTTTGTATTTTGCTGTGCCATTTACGCTTCCTCCTTCTTAAACTGTGTCTCATAAATTTCACGGTAAATATTACAGGACTTAAGTAACTGTTCATGCGTTCCCTGCCCTGCTATCTTTCCATCATCAAGCACTAAAATCATGTCAGCATTCTGGATGGAGGAAGTTCTCTGTGACACGATAAATACAGTCGGTTTTCTCTTCATATCCTGAATTGCTTTTCGAAGCCTGGCATCTGTTGCATAATCAAGGGCAGATGCACTGTCATCCATAATGAGGATATCTGACTGTGGCACTAACGCTCTTGCTAAAGTAAGGCGCTGTCTCTGTCCACCAGAAAGGTTTTTACCGCCCTGTTCTATCTTCGCATCAAGTCTTCCTTCTTTTGTGTCAACAAATTCCTTTGCCTGCGAGATAGCAAGTGCCTCTTCTATCTGTTCTTCTGTCGCATCCGGGCAGCCAAAAGTCAAATTATCCCGAATCGTTCCGGCAAAAAGCTGCGCCTTTTGTGGAACAACAGAAATTGTGTTTCTTAAAGATCCATAAGTATAATCCTGTACATTTTTCCCTGCAATATCTACCTCTCCCTCGCTCACGTCATAAAATCTTGGAATCAGATTGACAAGTGTAGACTTTCCAGAACCAGTACCTCCAATAATTCCAATGGTCTGTCCTGGCATTGCCTTAAAGGAAATATTCTCCACAGCATGATCTCCGCCTCCGGCGTAAGTAAAGGAAACGTTTTTAAATTCTACCGCTGGAGTGGTATTGCCTGCAGCAGCAACTGTTTTTGTTCCTTCTTTCATAGATGGCTCAATATGAAAAACATCCTGAATACGATTAAAACATGCCATCGCTTTTGTCACGGAAATAATGAGGTTTGCCAGCTTGATAAGCTCTACAAGAATCTGGGACATATAGTTATAAAGAGCAACAACCTGTCCCTGTGATAACGTACCAAGACTTACACGAACCGCACCGGTATGAATCAATACCAAAATAGCAAAGTTGATAATAATAAAAGTCAGTGGATTCGTAAGTCCTGATATTTTTCCAGCAAATTTCTGTAAAGAAGTAAGTTCTTCATTCTCTGCTAAAAACTTATTATATTCTGCCTGTTCCTGATGAAAAGCACGAATCACACGCACACCTGTAAGATTCTCTCTTGTTGTTCCAAGAATCGTATCGAGTCCTGACTGTACCTTTTTATAAAGTGGCTTTGTAATAAACATGACACCAAATACAACGATAGACAATAAAATGATTGCCACAACAAAAATCATCGCAGCCTTCACATCAATCGTAAATGCCATGATCATCGCACCAAATACGATAAATGGAGACCGCAGGAACAGACGAAGTACCAGATTGATTCCGTTCTGCACCTGATTAATATCACTTGTCATACGAGTAATCAATGTGGATGTTCCTACCGTATCCATCTCCTCATAGCCTAATGTCTGAATATGGGTAAATAATTCATAACGAATCCCTGTTGCCGCTCCAACAGCAGACTTTGCCGCAAAATACTGTGCGGTAATAGAACATGTCAATCCCACTGCTGCTAATACCAGAAGAAGCAGACACATTCTTATGATATGCCCAGAATCTTTTGGAACAATACCATCGTCAATGATTGACGCAACAACCAATGGTACAAATAATTCAAAGAACGCTTCTAACATCTTAAATAAAGGAGCCAGAACACTTTCTTTTTTGTAGTCTTTCATAAAGTATAATAATTTCTTCATAAAATCTTTCTTTTTCATCCTTTCTCTTCAAAATTTAATGACTATATCAATCCCATGTACAAAATCGTATCTATAATAAATATTCTCCTTTGTATTCATGGTTATCTGCCATAAATCTCCCGTTACAGTGTAGCATTTTACTCTTTCTTTTTAAAGGATTAATTTTAAAGGATTAATTTTAAAGGATTAATTTTAAAGGATTAATAATGATAAAACTTTTTAATACCTTTGTTTGAAAAATTGTCGCTAATATGTTATACTAATAACAATAAGTGAATTTATACGTTTATTGAGGTGATTATTTTGAAGGAAAAAAACAACGAATCTGCTGAAAACTATTTAGAGACTATTTTAGTTCTCAGTAAAAGACTTCCTGTTGTTCGTTCCGTTGATGTCGCTAATCAGCTTGATTTCAAAAAATCAAGTGTAAGTATCGCTATGAAGAATCTTCGCGAGAAGAATCATATCACTGTAACAGATGCCGGATATATTTATCTTACAGAATCTGGAAAGGCAATTGCGGATATGATTTATGAGCGTCATCAATTACTTACATCATGTTTAGAAAAATTAGGTGTTTCTGCCGAAATTGCAGAGAAAGATGCCTGTAAGATAGAACATGTTATCAGTAAGGAAAGCTTTGAGGCAATCAAAGAGTATGTGAAGGCGAACATTAGGTAAATGCTGAATGAATGTCAGTGACTGCCGAACCCAGAGAGAAGGAATAATAAAAAAGCTATTGCAGTGTTTATAGTGAACACTGCAATAGTCTTTTTTATTATTTATAATATTTTTGTCATATCCATTAAGGAACAGTAATATTGTCTCCAGTCTTCTTTTTCCTGCATATAGAATACTTTAATGTATACGGTGAGTTTATCGGTTTCTGTTCTTAAGAGATGGAGCATACCATCTGCACCGGATACTGGATTCAGGAAAGAGTTTTCGAGCATTTCGTTGAACTGGCTGCGTTCTTCTGCTGGAATCCGCGCTAAAAATTCTTTTTGAATGTCTTCTTTGAAGTGTTCTGCTCCAATCATCTGGAAGTACTGTTCATTGACGCGGGTTACCTTTATCTTGCCACTCTGTACTTCAAAAAAAACAACTGGGCCAAGTACATTATTGAGCATACTGTCACTGACAAAATTTGAATCAATGAACTCTCGGATATGCATCGGCTCTACCTGTTTGTAAACAATTCCCTGTGTATCAATTCTTCTATGGTCGCTCAAAAGTTCTTCAAATTTAGGAATTGGAAGGGGTTTATAATAATAAAATCCCTGTGTATAGCGATAGCCAAGACCTTGTACAAACTTCTCCTGACTCTCATCTTCTACTCCTTCAACAACAATCGGGAGATGTAACATACTTGCCATATTTACGATGGCTTCTAATATATGTGCACTTTTTTTGCGTTCCGCCTCCTCAAAACGAAGGAAACGCATATCGAGTTTTAATACATCAACAGGTATATTCTCTAACATATTTAAAGAAGAGTATCCACAGCCAAAGTCATCCATCATAACAACTAATCCTCCGCTTCGCAATGTATTTACTGCACTGGCAATCCGGTTATTATTCTCTGTGTAGGCACTTTCTGTAATTTCTACTTTAATCAAATGTTTCGGAATCTGATATTTCTCCATCAAATCAAATAAATAAGCCGGGACATTCATCGAAAAAATGTCGATGCGGGATACATTAATAGAGATTGGAACCGGAGAATGTCCTGTGTCAATCCAATGTCTGAGCCACTGACAGACCTTTTCCCAGATATAACGGTCCAGACGGTCTATCATCTTATTTTTCTCTAATACTGGAATAAATTCACCTGGTAAAAGGAACTCTCCATCCTCTTTCTGCCAGCGGACCAATGCTTCGGCACCGACAATCTGTCCTGTCATAATATTACACTGCGGCTGGACAAAAAATGTAAATTCTTCGTTTTCCAAGCCCTTCTCTATCTCTGCTAACAGATAGACTTCCTCTTCTAAACAGGATTCCATCTCTAAAGTATAACGACAGATATGCCATTTATAATCTTCTTCTGCATGAGAGCGCGCCAGCATGGCACGATCATACATTAATTCTGGCTGTATCGAGGTATCTTCTATCGTGTATACACCAAATAATGGAAAGAATACAGATGTGTTATTCCACTTGCCAAGCTTTTCTATAATTTTTTCCCGTATGCTACAAAGTAATTCATCACTGTCTGGCAAAAGAGCAACAAAATTATCTCCGCCTAAATAGGCATCAATTCCATCATTCTCCATGGTACTCTGTTTCAAACAGGCACAAATATAGCGGATAACCTCGTCTCCGGAACTTCTTCCATACAACTTATTAAAGAGGCGAAAATGTTCAATATCAATTGCCGCTATACAATATGTATTCGGAAGAAGCTTTGGTAGTTTCTTCCGAAGTCCATCCATAAAAGAATGGTTATAATAATAATCGCTTAAACTTTTACTATTCATAATCCCTCATTATCGGTCCTGTAGTTTTTTTACAATAGTTCTGCTAACTAGTCGTTGCTGTTTCATCACTGTATTTCGTTATAATATCATAACGCATACTAGTTCTACTATAATTTTCTTATATTTTGCAATATCTCTTACTGAAAAATTCACTTTTTTTATTCTAACATACTTTCTGCAAATATTCCATAGCCCATTTGCGGATTATCAATTAAAACATGGGTGACTGCACCAACAAGTTTACCATTTTGTAAAATAGGGCTGCCGCTAAGTCCCTGAATAATTCCGCCAGTAAGAGTAATCAGTTCGGAATCTGTCACCCTGATTTTTAACGTTTTTAAAGAATTTTTTTCGTGAAAGAATACTTTTTCTATTTCGATGGAATAATCTTTGCTTTTTCCACTGATACTGCTTCTAAGATATGCTTTGCCTGTTTTCACTTCTGATTTTTTTGCAATACTTATTTTTTTACCTGTAAAAAATTCTTTTTTGTTTTCTGTTATTTTTCCCAAAATTCCTCCGTTCGTATTCGCATATATCTCTCCAAGATAATTTTGCGGGCTATAATCAATCGTGCCGATTATTTCTCCAGGCATTCCTGATTTTCCCTTCAAAATCGAAGATATATTAGTTCGATACGCACTTCCACCCTCAATTAAAAAGCGGACACCAATATCTCCGTCATTAATTCCATGCCCAAGAGCTGCAAAAGTCCCATCCTCTCTTATAAAAGTAATCGTACCAATTCCCTGCGTATCATTTCGAATCCACACACCAATTTGATAACATTTATTTTTTGCAGAATATACGGGTTGTACTTTCACCTTTATCTTTTTGTTCTTACGCTTTAGTGTCAACACCACTTCTTTTTCTCCATTTTTCTGCAATAAGCGTATAAATTGCTGCTTTGTTGTGATATTCTGAGCGTTTAGTTTCAGAATATAATCCCCTTCCTTTATTTTACAGGATGCCGGAGAATTTTTCCCGTCAATCTGCTGGAGTCCTAATACAAGAATTCCTTCCGTTTTTATATAAATTCCGATTGGTATCCCTGATGCATACACTTTTTCCTCGCTTTTTTGTTCGGTTAGTCGTTTCCCCGTCTGAGATTTTGCCGAAACGGTTTCTTTTTGTGTAGAAAACACAGCTTCTGTCTGTAAAACGTGTCCATATTGCCCCATGATAGTTAGTATAAATACTAACAATACAATGTAAAACTGTTTTAATTTTTCCCTCATAAAAAATGCCCCCATATCTAAATTTTCACTTAGTATGGCAGGCATCTTCCTGTTTCAAACAGGCATATTTTACTGTTTTGCCAAAACACGCATTTCTCTTGCATTTTGTAAAACGGCTTCTGTAATTTTCACTCCGCCTAACATTCGTGCAAGTTCTTTTACCGATTCTTCTTCTGATAATGGGTAAATATTACTGATTGTCGAATTGGCATCACTTGTTTTTTCGATTAAATAATGCGAATCTGCCATTGCAGCAATCTGCGGCAGATGTGTGATGGCAATAACTTGTCTTTTTTTTGCAATATAAGCAAGTCGTTCTGAAACTTTCTGTGCCGTTCTTCCACTGATTCCTGTATCTATCTCATCAAAAATCAATGTCTCAATATTTTCTTCATCTGCTAAAATAGACTTGATTGCCAGCATGATTCTGGACAACTCACCACCAGATGCAATCTCATGAAGCGGTCGTACTGCCTGTCCTGGGTTTGTAGAAATCATAAAGCAGACATTATCCTTTCCTAATGCAGAATAGTGTTCTGACTGTTCAAAAGCGATTTCAAAGACAACATCTAAAAAGTTAAGATCTAACAATGCTTCTTTAATTAATTTTGTTAACGGAATCGCTGCCTCTTTACGCAAAGCAGTCAATCTCTCACACTGTATATCCAGTTTTTCCTTTACTTTAGATAATTCCCTTTTTATTTCAGAAATATACTCCTCATAATTGGAAAGTTTTTCATATTTTTCAACACTGTTATCATGATATTTCTGTATTTTCTCTATAGAATCTCCATACTTTGCTTTCAAATGATTAATCAGATTCAAGCGTTCCTCTATTTCTGCAAATTGCTCTCCATCAAATTCCATGGAATCAATATAACTGGAAAGTTCTCTGTTAAAATCATTCAGCAAAGAATCAATGGTCTGCAACTGCTCTGTTAGTCCCCTAGCCTCGGCATCAAGATTAGACACCGTATAAAGCCGTTGTACGGCCGAACCAATGAGATCACCCGCACAACCGTTTTGCCCTGCTGTCACTTCATGAACAGCCGCACAGTCAGAAAGAATTTCTTTTGCATGGGATACTTTCTGGTACTCCGTTTCAAGAGATTCATCTTCTCCAGGGCGAAGTTGCGCTTCCTCAATTTCCTGGATTTCATATTTTAAAAATTCCATCTCCCGAATTCTTTGTTCCTCTCCCATATTTTGTTCGGAAAGTTTCTTTTGAAGTTCCTGATACTCATGATATAAGGAAGCGGTCTTTTCTTTTACAGGAGCGATTACACTTCGATGATAACTATCAATAATTTTCAAATGATTCTGCGGTTTTAAAAGAAGCTGGTTCTCATGCTGTCCACTTAGGTCAAGAAGAAGCGGCGAAAGTTCTTTTAATCTGCCAATTGTAACACTGATATCATTTACCTTATTAATAACTCTGTTATTGGTAATCCTCCTTGATATAATAATCTCTCCATCTTCAAATGGAATCTCAAATTCTTCCATCTTTTTTTGGACTGCCTGGCTTTTTGTGTGAAATATCAGTTCAATAAGTGCACTGTCACAGCCATGTCTTATCATATCTTTTGGTATTTTCGCACCAAGCGCAGATTGAATCGACCCAATGAGAATCGACTTACCTGCACCTGTTTCTCCTGTAAGTATATTGAGATGATCCGTAAAATCTACCTCTGTTTCCTCAATAAGTGCCAGATTTTTAACGTGTAAATTTATGAGCATAGCACCCTCCGATGTTAACGATGTCCCTTCATAATCGTGTCAATTTCCTTCATAACTTCCTCCACCATAGGGGTTTCTTTCACCACGCACATAATCGTGTCGTCCCCGGCAATACAGCCAAGTACTCCATGAAGAGAAATAGAATCAATCGCCGCGGCACATGCCATTGCCATGCCTGGAACTGTTTTGATTACTAATATATTTTCTGCATTATCCATGTGAAGAATTCCCTCAGACAATACTCTTTTATACTTGCTGGAAACATGAATATCCTCAGTCTGAATCGGTGCATACTTCTGTTTTCCATTTGCACCGGTAACTTTTGTGAGTTTTAATTCACGAATATCCCTTGAAATCGTCCCCTGCGTCGAAGAAAATCCTGCCTCTGACAATTTTTTGGTCAGTTCTTCCTGTGTTTCTATATCATTTGTCCGAATAATCTCCAGTATTTTTTCCTGTCGTTTTCCCTTCATTCTTATCTCCACTTCTTTTTATAAAAGCTTCTCCTTTAAAATCTGCACAAAGCTGACTTCCGTTGCTTTAATAAACGGTGTTACTTCCTGTGATTTATATATCTTTACCTGATCTCCCGGAACAATGCTTAACCCTTCTCTTCCATCAAAGGAAATAATAGCCTCTTCCTTAATATTACTTCTTATCTGTTCTACTTCCACCGTAACCACATCTTCCTTGGCAAGTACAATACTTCTCGCAGTAAGAGAATGTGGGCAGATTGGGGTAATCACAAAGTTCTTACAAGTTGGATTAATAATCGGGCCGCCAGCAGACAAGTTATAGCCGGTAGAACCAGTTGGTGTACAAACAATAACACCATCTGCCCGGTAGCAGTCAATTGTTGAGCCATTAATACCCACTTTTAAACCGATAACTCTCGAAGCTCCACAACGGTTAATATTAAAGTCGTTGAGAGCGATATATGTTGCCGCTTTTTCCCCCTGCTTATACACTTCTGCTGTAAGCATGATACGATTCTCTACCTGATATTGGTCTTTTAATAATAAATCCAATGTCTTTGATAGATCAGCAAGATTCACGTCGGCAAGAAAGCCAAGTGTTCCAAGATTAATTCCAAGTAACGGAATCGTATTTCCAACAAGCATTCTTGCAGCAGCCAAAATGGTACCATCTCCACCAATAACAAGAATACATTGTGTCCCCTCTGGAATATCTATAGAAGTAACGTTTCTGTTATACTGGTCATATACGTTACATACTGCACCCATTCTTGTAATATGATGTTTGATCTGTTCTGTAATTTCAAGATTAATATCTTTTTGCTTATTTGCAATAATTAAAAAATTATTCATGCTGTCTATTTCGCCGCTTCACGATGAGACAACGACTGATGGGATGCCGCAACAACATCCGGTATCATCTCATCACTAATCTGGCTTTCCTCCGGTCTGTTTAATAAATGCAGTAAGTACTCTATATTTCCCTCTGGTCCTTTAATCGGTGAATAATCAAGATGCAGCAGTGAAAAACCAAGTGTTAAGGCAAAGTCCATAATCTGCTTTATAACATCTTCATGTACTTGTCGGTCTCTTACTACACCTTTTTTCCCTACCTTTTCTCTTCCTGCTTCAAACTGTGGTTTAATAAGACAGACAACCTGTCCATCCTCTTTTAAACACGCCTTTACTGGTGGAAGAATCTTTGTAAGAGAAATAAAGGAGACATCAATAGAAATAAAGTCGGCCAGTTCTCCAATATCTTCCGGTTTCACATAACGCATATTTGTCTTTTCCATACAAACAACACGTTCATCATTCCTGAGTTTCCAATCAAGCTGTCCTCTTCCAACGTCAACAGAAAATACTTTTACAGCTCCATTCTGAAGCATACAGTCTGTAAATCCTCCAGTAGAAGCCCCAACATCCATACAGGTTTTATCTTTTAAGGAAAAGCCGAACTGTTCTACAGCTTTCTCCAGTTTTAAGCCACCACGACTTACATAGCGAAGCGTAGAACCGTGAATCTCAATGGTTGCGGCAGCCTTCTCATCAAAGGTGCTTCCGGCCTTATCTTCTCGCTGGCCGTTTACGAAAACGACTCCTGACATGATCATCGCTTTTGCTTTCTCTCTCGACGCAGCATGTCCCTGCTCTACTAACAATACATCCAAACGTTGTTTCATTCTAATTCATCCTATCTATTATCGACTTTACAATGGAATCCGCATTGATTCCGGCTTCTTCTCTTTGCTCATTCACAGTGGCATGACCCACAAAATAATCGGAAATACCCAGAGTAAGAAGCTGATTCTTGCATACATTTTTATGGAGAAAAGCAGAAACCATCTGCCCATATCCTCCGATTAACTGATTCTCTTCTACAGTAACAATAAGTGAATATTTTTTGGACAGTACATGCAGCATCTCTTCATCCATTGGGCGAATAAAACGAACATTTACAAGCCCCGGATTATATCCCTGACTTTTAAGAAGCTGCACTGCTTTTTCACATTCTTCCATAATATTTCCTACTGCCAGGATTACGACATCTTGTCCCTCGTAAATCATTTCACTCTTTCCAAGTTCTATCGGAGCATTATATTCAGATAAACCATCATATACACTACCTCTTGGATACTTCATAGCGGTTGGTCCATTATACTCTAAGGCAAACTTCATCATTGCTGGCATTTCTTTTTCATTCTTTGGAGCCATCAATACCATATTTGGAATATGACTCAAATAAGAAATATCAAAAATTCCCTGATGTGTCTCTCCATCTGCGCCTACAAGACCGGAACGGTCAATGCCAAAAAATACAGGAAGCTTCTGGATACATACATCATGAAGGACCTGATCATATCCTCTTTGCAGAAAAGAAGAATATACCGCAAAAACCGGACGCATTCCCTGCGCAGCAAGCCCGGCCGCAAAAGTAACAGCATGTTCTTCTGCAATACCAACATCAAAAAAGCGCTTTGGATAATGCTTTTTAAAAGCTTTTAAACCTGTGCCAGATGGCATAGCCGCTGTGATTGCCACGATCTTTTTATTCTCCCTGGCTAATTCCACCAGGCTCTCAGCAAATATATCTGTGTAGGTCTTTTTCGTTTTCTTTGCTAAAACCTCTCCGGTCTCTTTATCAAATGGCCCGATTCCATGAAACTTCTCTGGATTCTTCTCGGCATACTTATATCCCATTCCCTTTCGGGTAATCGCATGAATCAAAATAGGGCCTTCGTGCTGTTTCGCTCTATTGATTGCGTGAATCAGTTCATAAATATCATGGCCGTTTACAAGTCCATAATACGTAATCCCCATATTTTCAAATAGCATTCCTGGAATAAAAAGCTGCTTGATGGAATCTTTTGATTTCTTTAATGTTCTCGCAACACTTTTTCCTACACCGGGAATATTATTTAGTGCATTTTCTACATTCTCCTTAAACTCACTGTAACTTCTTCTAGAACGCAAATCGTTTAAATAACGGCTCATTCCCCCAACATTCTCTGAAATCGACATTTTATTATCATTTAAGATAATAATCATGTTCTTCTTTTCTCTTCGAAGAATTGATAAATTATTCAGGGCTTCGTAGGCCATTCCACCAGATAAAGCGCCATCTCCGATTACCGCAGCAATGGTTTCTTCTTTTTGTTCTAAATCTCTTGCTACAGCCAGCCCTAATGCTGCTGAAATAGAGGTAGAACTGTGTCCTGTGCCAAATACATCACAGTCACTCTCACATCGCTTAGGGAAACCGCAAAGACCATCTTTTTGTCTTAAAGAAGTAAATTCGTCTTTTCTTCCTGTCAGTAACTTATGAACATAGGATTGATGCCCCACATCGTATACCACCTTATCCTCTGGAAAATGAAGACAGATATGCAGAGCCATTGTAATTTCCACTGCTCCCAAATTCGAGGCAAGATGCCCGCCAGTCTGACTGACATGATCTATGAGGAAATCTCTGATTTCCTGTGCCAGAATCGGATAAAGCTTTGGAGAAATTCTCTTTATATCATTTGGTTCTTTTATTTTATTTAATAAACGTCCCATTACGCATCCTCCGAATGGTATTTTTAATTTTTTCTTCCAACCAGATATAGAAGTAATTCACGTAAAAAAGAATTTTTATACTCTAATTCATCAAAAATCTGTAACGCTTCTCTTGTATATTGTTCTGCATCCTTTTTAGATTGCTCTATACCTTTGAATAAGACGTATGTATTTTTTCCGTTCTTTTCATCGCTTCCTGCTGGTTTTCCAATTTCTTCACTGGTACTTACTACATCGAGAATATCATCTTCTATCTGAAAAGCAATACCTACCTTGTTGGCAATCTGTTCGATCATGGATACTTCTTTCTCGGAAGCTCCTGCAAGTACTGCTCCGATCATCATCGCACATTCAATCAGCGCAGCTGTCTTATTATTATGGATATACATTAATGTATCAAAACTGATTGCCTTATTCTCCTGTTCTACATCGACAGTCTGTCCGCCAATCATACCATAAATTCCTGGTTTTCTTGTAAGAATCTGCAATGCCTTTGCTGTCTGTATATCTTTGTTTGTTCCGTCAAAAGCTTTTGCTGCTGTCTCAAATGCATAGTTTAACAGAGCATCTCCGGCTAATATCGCCATTGCCTCCCCAAACTTTATATGTGCAGTAGGCATTCCTCTTCGCAATGCATCATTATCAAGTGCTGGAAGATCATCATGTATCAACGAGTACGTATGAATCATTTCTATGGCAGCCATAAAAGGCTCGATTACAGAAGAATCCGCTCCCCCAAACATCTCATATGTCTCTGCCATAAGCATTGGGCGCAGACGCTTGCCCCCAGCTTTTACACTATAATTCATTGCAGAAAGTACTGTTTTTTGTAATCCTTTTTCTTCTGGAAGATAGAAATCAATTGTTTGTTCAATCTTCTCAATCTTCTTCGAAAGCTGTTCCTTTATGGATGGCATCATTTTGTCCCTCCTGTAAGATAATTATCTCTTTTTGTGTTTTATCTAATGTCTGAGAGCATTTATCTAAAATCTTCACTCCCTTTTTATATAAGTCCATAGAATCAGACAGGCTGATTTCTTCGGAAGAAAGCTGTTCGATAATGTCTTCTAACTGCTCGAAAGCTCCTTCAATTGAAAATTTTGTTTTTGCCATGACAAACCTCTTTATTTTTTATTCTTTTTCACTGAAACCGGCATTACCTCAGCCTGTCCATCTGAAAAAGTAATGAAAAAAGGATTCTCCTTTTCTATCTGCCCGGCAGAAGTAAGGGGATTTCCCTCTTTCGTTTGTGCAAATACATATCCGCCTCTCAGACGGGATGTTGGGGACAGGGCGGAAAGCCTGTCTACATATCTTGTAAATTGCTGCTGTCTGCTTTGATACTTATCCCGCATTGCCTGTTGCAATCTGCCTTCTAACCGCTCGTAAATGAGCTGATGACTCATCAGCTTTTTATCTGGCCGCTGTGCCTCAAGCTGCCTTTCTAACAAAGCGGTCTTCCCATACATCAGCATCAGTTTTTGCTGTAGCAGTGTCCCGAGTACTTCCTGATAGTTATGCATTCTTGTGTAAAAAGAAGTCATATCCGGAATAGCCAGTTCACAGGCTGCAGAAGGAGTTGCTGCCCGCACATCTGCACAGTAGTCAGCAATTGTCATATCAATTTCATGTCCAGTTCCTGATATGATCGGTGTGTCTGCATAATAAATCGCATCGGCAACTTCTATCTCATTAAAGGCCCATAAATCTTCGATAGAGCCTCCACCACGGCCGATAATAATAATATCAACCCCTGCTGTATCAAAATACCGAATACCTCTTGCAATCTGAGCAGCCGCACCCTCTCCCTGTACTTTTGACGGATAGAGGTACAGCTGAACCGAAGGATTTCGTCTTTTGGCAATACTTTTAATATCTTCTATTGCTGCCCCGGTAAGTGCTGTCACAATCCCAATTTTTTCTGGATAAGGCGGCAACGGCTTCTTTCTTTCAAAATCAAAATATCCTTTCTGCGCTAATTCCTGCTTTAACTGTTCATAACGAATATATAATTCTCCAGCTCCGGAGAGTTCTATCTTTCGAACATACATCTGATATGTTCCTGTCTGTTCATATACAGAAATATTACCACAAGCTTCTATAAGCTGACCATCTTCGAGATGAAACGTTAGCCCTTTATAGCGGTCCGAAGAAAACATAACACAGCGCAGTGCACTCTTTTCATCCTTTAGTGTAAAATAAATATGGCCGGAAGAATGATATTTGCAGTTAGAAACTTCTCCCTTTAAATATATTTTTTTTAAGGCATAATCGCTTTCAAAAATACGATGAATATAAGAATTAATTTGTGTGACAGAAAAAATATGCTTCATTTATAAATACCCAATCAAAAAGGCGGCAAAGAATATTGTTCCGTGCCGCCTCATTCTTCTTCAGTTATCCAGGTACAGGTCACGAATTATTCGCTATGCCAGCTTTGCAAGAACTCCATTTACAAAACGAGGAGCTTCCTCGCTGCAATAAATCTTTGCAAGCTCTACGGCTTCATTAATGGCAACTCCCGTAGGAATATTCGCATCATTTGTAATCTCATAAACTGCAAGACGCAAAATGGCAAGCTCTGGCTTTCCAAGTCTTTCAAGTCTCCAGCCCTCACAAATCGAATGAATCTGCTCATCAATCTCCGGAAGGCGTTTTAAGATACTTCCAATCTTTGTCTCGATATAGATCTGGTCTTTTCCCTCTATATCCGGTCTTTCTTCAAAGTACCATTTTATCTGCTCCTGTAATTCTTCCTGTGTATTAAATTCTACGCGAAACAGTAAAAGAAAAATAGTCTCTCTTACTTTTCTTCTAGACATCTTCATATGTCAAACCTCCGTTATCTTCCGTGTACTCTTTGTAGTCAGTCTATTCATAATCCATCTGGATTCCGGCTATGCGGATATTCACTTCAGAAACCGTAAGGCCTGTCATCGTCTCAATCGCGCTCTTTACCTTGTCCTGTACTTCCTGAGAAGTTTTTGGGATGCTTACACCGTAGCTGAGTACAAGATTCAGTATCACATCAACTTGTGTGCCAGTAATTGTTACTTTTACACCTTTGGAAAGCTTCTTCATTCCAAGCTTACTTACGATTTCATTGGTAATATTACCGGACATCTTAGCAACGCCCTCTACTTCTGTTGCTGCAAGACCAGCGATAACTGCAACTACTTCATCTGCAATCTGAACCTGTCCTACGTCTTCTATGTTATAAACCGTATGATTTATCTTTGTATCTTTTTCTTTTCCCATGGAAACCTCCTTTTGTCTACAGTCCACAGAAAACTCTCCATGAAATTTCCCACATCATTAACAGATATTGGAAAACTACATGGAAAGTCCTCACATAAAAATGTAAACAATTTTATATCGATTTATTCTATAATTATAACAGACATCTATGTTTTTGCAACAGAAATCTTTTAACTTTCTGTCGTCTGCATTTTACTTATGACAAGCTGACTGACACTATATCCTGTTTTTCTTGTAACAATATCCTCAATCTGTGCCCGGTCAGACGAGGAAAGTTCCTCATAATTTAGTACGACATCTACACTGTCCTCTCCGATAGAGACTACTGCATCTTCAAATCCTTTGGATGCCAAAAGCTGTTCCGTTGCAGATTCTTTTTCCATAATATCCGCAAGTTCAGTAAGTTTATCTACCGCTTCTTTCTTTGCATCTTCACTGACAGAAGTGCTGTTAATAATTTCATTAAGGGACTCTTTGGTTTTGGAATGTGTCTGTTCTCTCTCCATTCTGGCACCCGCTACATATTCACTTACCTGCGCCTGTGTCAGGACAGCATCCCCAATGGTCTCACTGCTTACGTCTGTCTGCGTCTCTTTTGCATTCTCTGATGAATTTTTTGAAAGACTTTTTGATACATCTTTTGAAGCCTTAGCTTTTTCCTTTATCAGGGAATCTCCATCTGAAATATCCATCGTATCAATTGTTTCCACGGAACCGGCTGTTTTTTTCGTTCCATCAGAGGATGTATTTTGCTCTGTGAAATTCAGATATCCTGCAACTGCAATCATGATTGCCAATGCCGTAATGGCAATCTGATTTTTCTGAAATACTTTCTTCATTTTGCAACCTCCATTTTTAACACTTTAATATGATTTGCCGAAACTCCAAACAATACCTGCACTGCTTCTAAAACGGATGCTTCTACCACCTTATTTCCCGCTCCTTCACAGGAAATGACAATTCCTGAAATTTCCGGCTCTAATTCTTTTATTACATAAGGGGCAGAATTTCCAGAAGAATCGGAAAGAATCGTCTCTTCCTGCTTTTTTTGATTTTTATTTACTTTTTGTGTTTCTACGCTTCTTTCTTCCTCTGTTTGTTTCTCCTCTGACAAATCTTTATTTAATACAGATTCTTTAGAAGATTTTAAGGTAATCATCACTTCTGCTTTTCCTACACCATCCACATTTTCAAGGATATGTACTAATTTATTTTCAAGTGCCTCCACATATGCATCATTCTGACTTGTCTCTATGGATTTTTCTTGTTTTTCGCTTGTTTTTGAAGAAGAATTTTTCCATTCAGAAAAATTAGCAACAAGAAGAACGATTCCCGCAATTGCTATTAAAATAATTTTCTCCATCCCAAAGTCTTTTAAACTTATCTTTTTAGGCATTTTTTTATCCATCTTCACTCCACCTCTACAAAAACATCTGATTCTTCTAAATCATAAAGCTGCATTAAAATCTTTTTTAAACTTTCTACATGTGAGGGATTGTCTGTTGTATGAAGCGTGCTGTCGCTCCCTTTTAGCAAGATTCCCCTTATCTCTATCTGTTTTAAATGTTCTTTTTTGTTATCCCACCAAAAGGTAATCTTTTTTACCTGAATATTCTTTTTCTTTGCAATTTCTTCTATCTGATTTTTATATGCTGTCTCATATTCTTTTTTTAGCACGTCTTGCATATCCTGAAATTCTTTTACATTTCCTAGTAGATTTCGTTCATTCTTCCATTCTTCCTGCAAAAAAGATACCTGGAAATACTGCTCTGTTCCTGCAAAATCAATGACAGGTTTTAACAGACACACTACAAGCAAAAATCCAGAAAAAAAACGATAATATTTTTCATATGCTGTTTTTTGCATTAAATTATCACAGATTAATAATAGAACATTCATATATAAAATTGTTTTTAACCAGCTTTTTATATATTCCATTACATCCAGCTCCTACTTTTATTTATGGTCTTTTATATTTTCACAATGCTTTATCCTATATGATTTGTGGTAAGTGTGGTAAGTGCGATAATCACAATAAATAAAACAGAAGACATACACAATACCTTTATTAACAGCAATCCACATTTCACTGCCGCACTAATACACTCTACAAAACGTTCATCCGCAATCGGCTCTAACACAACAGACAATAGGAAATAAAAAAAGACATAACATAACAGTTTTGTAAGAGGCAAAAGAAGAAAGAGAAAAAGGAATACAATGCCAGCTGCCCCTAATGCATTTTTTATAACAAGGGAAGAACCAAGTACCGTCCCTGTAACACTTTGGACAACAGATCCTGCTCCCGGAATCAATCCGATCATTTTGTTTAGTACATTATTTTTTGCCGCATCAAAAGAAGGCGCAATCATTGTTTCTAACAGATGAAATCCAAAAAAGAGAAAAAAAAGTACCTGTACACCTTTTGATAAAAAAAGAAAAAGGCCTTCACATAATCTTGAAATATTTTGCTTTTTTGAAAATCGGTTTAGTAACTCTAATAGAAGATAATATTGTAGCAACGGAAGAAAAATTTTTATACAAATCCAGTTTAAAAGCAGCACTACAATAATAAAATACTCATAAAATACAACACCTGTAGATAGATTTCCAGAAAGAGAAACTGCCAGTGTATACACAGGAAGCAGTACTTTTAGAAAAGAGGACAGAAGAATTACTGTATTTTCAAACAAGGTTGTCATTGCCGTAAAATTAGTAAAAATAATAGAAAATGTTATGAGATATGTAACAAAAAATCCACTGTCCGATACTCCATATGGTTGAAAGGAAGAAGAGATATTCGAAAATACCGCCGAAAATAAGATGACACCGATAAGCTCTGTAATAAGTATTTTCGAAGAAAAAACTTCTCTAAAAGCAATATCTATAAACCATCCTCCGATTTGCTGAAAGACTTCTGTAAACTGCATAGAAAGAATTTTTTCAAAGATAGAAGAAAAATCAGGGTACTTTTCTTCTCCAAGTTGTTCTATTTGTTTTGAGAGAGCTGTAATATCTATTTCTTCTTTTTTTGTCTGTGCCTGGAGAGTAAGTGGATGAAGATAGCAAAGAAAAAGAAAGTGTGTAAGAAATCCTATAACATATAAAAAAGTTTTCTTTTTATTTTTTCCCATTTTTTACCTACTTTCCGTTCTGGCCTTCTTTTCTATAAAAAATCATCATGTAAGTAAATGTTCGATCGTTTCAAGTAAGGAACTGATAATTGGAATACTTAATACTAAAATAGATAATTTACCGATGGTTTCTATCTGAAAAGAGATGGAGTGATAGCCAAGATCCTCACACAAATTAGACGCAATCTGGCATATATAAGCAATAGCAAGTAATTTTAATAGTATTTTAATATACATACTACTTATCGGAATTCTCTTTTGCAATGTCTGTACAAAATTTAAAACTTCTTTCAAATTAGAAGTCAGATATCCAATCAGGAATAAACAGACTGCCAAAAGAACAAGTGTACTATATTCTGGTTTAAATTGTTTTGTAACCATTGCAAGCATTGCTCCTGCAATTCCTATCAGTGCAATTTTAAAAACAAGCATCCTATCCTCTCCTATAATTGAAAAAGGCTGTATATCTCTGTAAAAAGTTCACTGATGCAGGGAATAATCCAGGAAAGCACAATAAAAAGACCTGCCAGAGAAACAAGAAATGCCTGTTCTTCCCGTCCTGAATGTTTTAGTACCTGGCCAAGTATTGTGACAAGAATTCCTACCGCTGCAATTTTAAAAATTAATTCAATTGTCATCTTTCTCTCCTTTTTCACGCTACCTGTTTCTTTTAAAAAAGCAAAATTACTGCCAATGCCCCCATACAAAGACATGAAATGAGGACTACTTTCTTCTTATTTGTATATTCTTTTTTCATCTGCAAAATTTTCTCATTTAAATATGTGGAAAGCTGCTTTATCTCTTCCCTCTGATACTCCATATCATCGGACAAAAGATTTCTTCCAGCATTTAAGAATAAATTTTGTTCTTCTTTTGAAAACTTTTCTTTCCATGTTTTTTTTAAAAGTCTTTCATAGATTGTCAAAAAGCTTTCCTCTGTATTTTTTGTTAATGTGATAGAAAGCTCAAAAAAAAATTATGCCAGCGGGTATTAGTACGGTCGCTTAACTCTCCAAATAAAATAGGCAGCGGCGTTCTTGTATTACGTATTTCCGATTCAAGAATCCGATATAATAAATCCCCTTCTTCTAAGAGGCGGATATGTTCTGCAGCAGGCTCCATCAATTTCATTCCAAAAAGATAGGCTGCAATTAGTACCAGACTACCTCCCAATATTTTTACCATAAAATTTTTTCTCCCTTTTCTTTGATTTTTTATTTTTCTTACTTTCTCTGCTGCTCTTTTACTTTTATAAGTATAGATTATCTGTTTTTTGTTATTTATTTCTGTATCCCATCCTGATTATATATCGTTATTATTCGTTCTCTATCTTCCTTCTTACTTAAAAATACATATCGTTCAAAAGGATATTTTTTTAAATATTCCCCCAATACCGGGCGTGCAAAAATATCCTGCATCGAATTTCCATGTACTGTCATTAATAAACGACAGCCACAATTTCGTACATATGCCATTGCCTTAATATCTTTTTCTCCGCCAATTTCATCCGCGGCAAGAATTTCCGGTGTCATAGTACGGAGCATCATTAGCATTCCCGCCGCTTTTGGACAGTGATCCATTAAATCTGTTCGGTTTCCCAAATAAAATCCAATTCCTTCTCGGGTGCGGTTTCCAATCTCACTCCGCTCGTCTACAACAGCTACATTCTTTCCTGTAATTGTGTCTGTTCCATCAGAAAGCAGGCGGATTATGTCCCGCAAATACGTTGTTTTTCCACAGCCTGGCGGTGAGATTAGAAGTGTGTGACAAAATGTGTTTCCTTCAAAAAGTTTTGGTACAATGCACTCTGCGCATCCAATGACTTCTCTTGCTACACGAAGATTGATTGAAGAAATATGTTTTATCTGCGGCTTTTCTTCCCCCCTGTAATAATATTTGCCACATAAGCCTGCCCGGTGTCCTCCTTTTAAAGTAATAAATCCTTCCCCGATTTCTTCTGTGTAAGCAAAAACAGAATACTGGCTGATTTTTTCAAAGATAAGTTTTAGTTGTTCCGGCGATAAAATCCAATTATCCTCTTCTTTTGCTATAGCTCTTCTTTTTTCCGCAGCTTCTTCTTTTTTTAAAAAATAGTTTTCCTGCGTTGTCTCAATCAAAACCGGAAGATCTGCTCGCAGACGGATTTCTGTTAGATTTTTAAAAGTTACGCTTTCTTCTATTCGCTGCCTTAATTTTTGTGGAAAAATCTGAAGCAGTTCCTCTCGGTATAGCTTCTGCTGCACCTATTTCCTCCTTTCTAAAACGGCTATATAAAAATTCAAGAATGCCCCGGCATACATGCTCCTTCCCCTTTTTGAAATTGATCATATAGCAGGTTTTTATAAAACAAAAATCTTAATGAAGTATCCAGCAATGGAATTAACGAGGATTCTCGCTTAATTCCCTGAGAATTTTGTTATCTGTAATACAATTTCCTTACACAAAAAAAACAGCCTGTTTCTTATAATATATGAAACAGGCTGTAAGATATGTTATCTTTTCTTTTTATAATTTAATTATGAATTTAGTTGTACAATAAGGAAACTCTTCCTGCTATACAATGATTCCTTTATACCACAGGCGATATTTAGATCGCATTTTACAACTACAGAGTCTATTGATAAACACCTCTTGTTGTTCTTTCCTTTGGTTTGAAACCAGCAGCACGTAAGGCATCTATGATTTTCTTCTTATGATTATGTCCAAATGCTTCCATTGTGATCGTAAGCTCTACAGAACTGTTACGGTTTACGCTGACAAACTGATTGTGCTCAAGCTTGATAACATTACCCTGTACATCTGCGATAACTTTAGATACTTTATTAAGCTGTCCTGGTACATCCGGCAGTAAAACCGACACGGTAAAGATTCTGGAACGCTGGATAAGACCGTTTTGTACAACAGAAGCTAATGTGATGATATCCATATTTCCACCGCTTAAGATAGAAACAACTTTCTTTCCTTCTGGTTTTAAATGTTTTAAAGCAGCTACTGTAAGAAGTCCGGAGTTTTCAACAAGCATTTTATGGTTCTCTAAAATATCAAGGAACGCAACGATTAACTCGTCATCTTCGATGGTGATAATATCATCTAAATTCTCCTGGAGATATGGGAAAATAGTTTCGCCTGGTGTCTTTACAGCAGTACCGTCTGCGATTGTATTGACTCCCTTTAATGTTACTGGATGTCCTGCTTTTAAAGATTCCTGAAGGCAGTTTGCTCCGGCTGGCTCTACACCGATGACTTTAATCTTTGGATTTAACATCTTAGCAAGAGTTGAAACACCAGTAGAAAGTCCACCACCGCCAACTGGTACTAAAATCATATCTACGGTAGGAAGTTCTTTTACAATTTCCATTGCAATAGAACCCTGACCAGTTGCTACTTCTAAATCATCGAATGGATGAACAAAAGTATATCCATGTTCTGCTGCTAACTCTTTTGCTTTTTCGCAGGCTTCATCGTATACGTTACCATGAAGAACAACTTCTGCTCCAAGTTCCTTTGTACGGTTTACCTTTAATAAAGGTGTTGTTGTAGGCATAACAACGATTGCCGGTGCACCAAACTTTCTTGCGGCATATGCTACACCCTGTGCATGGTTTCCAGCAGAAGCTGTGATAAGACCTTTTGCTTTTTCTTCATCACTTAATGTACTGATTTTATAATATGCTCCACGAATCTTGTATGCTCCTGTGAGCTGAAGATTCTCTGGTTTAAAATAAACTTTGTTTCCTGTCATCTGTGAGAAGAAGTCACTTTGTACAAGGTTTGTTGGCAGAACAACTTCCTGCACTCGCTCGTACGCTTCTTCGAACTTGTCTAATGATAATTTTTCCATCATTATATGCATTCCTCCATTATATTCTTCTTGCATTTTTATAATTATATCGCAATTATATAATTATGAATAGTTTTTTTCATTCTTTTTTCCTGTCTGCAGTTGTTTGAAATTATAATTATTGTCAATATACAAAAAATTTATTATTGTTAATTTTTATATATTAACAATTTTTTATTCTTCGTCTTCTGCTGGTTTTTCAAAGAGTGCATTTACAAAAGAATCAGCATCAAACTTTTGTAAATCTTCGATTTTCTCTCCGATTCCAATATATTTTACTGGAATTCCAAGCTCTGCCTGAATTGCGATGGCAATACCACCTTTGGCTGTTCCGTCAAGCTTTGTAAGTACGATACCGGAAATATCAGATACTTCTTTAAACTGTTTTGCCTGCACTAAAGCATTCTGACCTGTTGTTCCGTCAAGAACGATTAATGTTTCAAGGTAAGCTTCTGGAAATTCTCTTTCAATGACTCTTCGAATCTTTGAAAGCTCATTCATAAGGTTCTTCTTATTATGAAGACGTCCGGCAGTATCGCATAAAAGAACATCTGCATGTCTTGACTTTGCTGCCTGGCAGGCATCATAAATAACTGCTGCCGGATCAGAACCTTCCTGCTGTGCAATAATGTCAACACCAGCTCTGTTAGACCACTCTGTAAGCTGCTCAATCGCTGCTGCACGGAAAGTATCCGCTGCTGCCATAATAACCTTTTTATTCTGTGATTTCAGCTGTGCAGCAAGCTTTCCAATTGTTGTTGTTTTTCCAACACCGTTTACACCAATCACAAGAACGACTGAAGTACGGTTCTCATATTCGTAAGCTGTCTCATCAACTTCCATCTGCTTTTTAATAATATCAATTAAAAGCTGACGACACTCAGCAGGCTCTTTAATATGTTCCTCTTTTACCCTTTCCTGTAAATCTTCAATAATATTCATTGTCGTATCTACACCCAGGTCACCCATAATCAGAATCTCTTCTAATTCCTCATAGAAATCATCATCAATTTTTGAGAATCCATGAAAAATTGAATCAAGACCTGAAGCAATGTTCTTTCTTGTTTTGGTCAGTCCGCTAACCAGTCGGCTGAAAAATCCTTTCTTTTCTCCCATAACTACTCCTTTTTAATTTAAATCTTTGTCAATCAAATCAACAGAAATCAATGTGGAAATACCCTTCTCCTGCATTGTGATTCCATACAGGGCATCTGCCGCATTCATTGTTCCTCTTCGATGTGTGATGACGATAAACTGTGTGTCTTTCGAGAGTTTCTTTAAATATTTGGAAAAACGCACGATATTGGCATCATCAAGTGCAGCCTCAATCTCGTCAAGAAGACAGAATGGAGATGGCTTTAAGTTCTGAATGGCAAATAATAGTGCAATCGCTGTCAACGCTCTCTCTCCACCAGAAAGCAGCATAATATTTTGCAGTTTCTTTCCCGGCGGCTGTGCGATAATTCGAATGCCACATTCTAAAATATTCTCGTTATCCATCAGTTCAAGAGAAGCAGTACCTCCCTCAAATAAATCTTGGAAAACCGTCGTAAACATCTGCTGAATATTACCAAATTCCTTTGTAAACTGTTCTTTCATGGCAGTATTTAATTCCTCAATCATTGTTAGAAGTTTGGCTTCTGCTTCTTTGATATCATCATACTGGCCTCGTAAGAACTCGTATCTCTCGCCAACCTCTTTGTATTCTTCAATGGCGTTGATATTGATATTTCCAAGTTCTTTAATCTGTCTTTGCAGTTCTTTTTTCTGTTTACGCTGTTCGGCAGCTTCCTCTGCTTTTACCTCGTAATGCTTCAAAGTAAATGCCTGATTATATGTAATCTCATAAGTTTCCCACATATAGTCAATCTTACTTTCAAAATCTTCTTTCATGCGCTCTTGCTTAGAAGATAACTTAGCAGCTTCTTTTTCAAGAATCAACAGCTTTTCATTCTCACTCTCTAATTCCTGAAAAATCTGATTCTGCTTTTTCATTGCTGTGGAACGCTGCTGCTTTAATTCTTCGAGATTGGTGGAAATTCCATCCATCTGTATTGTAATCTCCTGCAAAGCTGCTTTCAATGTCTTTTGTTCTTCCTCATAGGAAATATTTTCTTCGGTAAGGCGTTTAATTTCTTTTTTATTTTCCTCTAGAGAGTTCTTGATATTCTCTATTTCTTTTTCAATACGTTGCTTATTACTACGCAGATAATCTAATTCCTGACGCATTTTTGAAAGCGAAATTCTCTGCTCGTTCTTCTCGGATTCCAGTTTAGAAACTTCGGCTCTTATTTCAGAAAGCTGTTCTTTTAAGGAATCAAGTACCGTATTGTTCTGCTCATGAATCTGTTCATTGTCTTCCTGTTCTTTTAACAGTGCCTCTTTCTGAGAACGAATTTCATCAATTTGTTCTTTTAAAATCTGATGTTCTTCTTTTAATGATGTAATTCTTTCAGAAAGTTCTTCTTTTTTGGCATCCATATCAGGAATCTGATTACTCAGGTCATGAAGTAAAAGCGATGCTGCATCCAGTTTGGCCTTCCTTTGCTGTTTTTGTTCCTCTAATTTCTGCTGTCCTGCTTTTAATTCCGAAAGAGCTTCCTTTCTCTCTTCCCAGGCAGCCTTCGCCTTTCTTAAAGAATCTTTGCACTCTTCAATCTCACGCTTTCGACCGAGAAGATTGCCAGAATGCCGGAACACTCCACCAGTAATTGCTCCACCAGGATTTAACAGTTCACCATCAAGTGTAACAAGACGAAGACTGAAGTTATTCTTTCTCGAAAGAGAAAGAGCATGGTCTACCGTATCTACAACAACAGTTCTTCCGAGCAAAGAATCTACTAACGCCTGAAAACGTTCCTCTACCTTCACAAGTGTACTGGCAATACCAATAACACCTTCATCTTGTAAAACAGATGGGGAAATTGTGCTGTTTCTTCTTCGGATATTTGTAAGCGGTAAAAAGGTTGCCCGGCCAAAACGATTCTTCTTTAAAAAGTTAATCATCTTTTTAGCAGTCTCATTATCCTCAGTAACAATGTTCTGTAACGCACCACCAAGCGCAATTTCAATGGCGGTCTCGTACTTTTCCGGAAGTGCTAAAATATCCGCTACTACACCGATGATGCCCGGATTGGCATTCTTTTGCTCCATGATACGGCGGATAGACTGATTATACCCATCATACCGCTCCGTAATATTCATCAATGTCTCATAGCGGGACTTCGTACGAAGGTATTCTTGATTTAAGTTCCCCATCTCGTCCTGATATTTCTGTTCTTTTTCCTGAAGATGTTTTTCCCTTTTCTCAAGTTCCTGATACAGATTTTCCTGCTTTTCAAAGGCCTCTTTTGCTGCATCCTGCTGTTTGAGCAGTTCTTCCGCTGTTTCGTTATATTCCTTTAATTCGGAGTTAAAAGAAATATAGCGACTGTTATATTCAGCATTACGAATCTCTAACTGTTCTTCCATTGCCGCATAACGGCTCAGTTTTTCCTTTGTGTCAGAACTGGTGTTCATAATCGAAAAGAGACGGTCATTCTCCCCGGAAATCTTCTTCTCGCAAGCTTCCTGTTCTTTTCTTTTTGTAAGAATGGACTCTTCTAACTCTTCTAACTTCTTTTGTCCGTTACTGATTTCCTGTTTTTTTTGAACAGTTTCTTTTTTTAATACCTCGATTTCCGCTGTTTTTGTGTCTTTTTTTTCATCACTCTGTTTTTCTAACTCTTCATAATGTGTAATTAAAAGAGTGTTCGATTCTACTTTATGAGAAAGTAAAAGAATCTCATTATCTTTCGTCTCTTTTTTCCGGCGAAGCTCTTCTTTTTCTGATTCCTTTGTCTCAAGACTTTCTGTAACTGCCTGCGTCTGATCCTGAAGCTTTCCATTCTTTTCCTTAATCTTTTCGTATATCTTTCTCGTATCCTCTAAATCTCCGGAAACGATTTTGTACTGGCGCTCATTTTCCTCCTGCTCTTTTTTCAGTCGTTCATAATCATAAAGGAAAAGATGAATATCAATATCTTTTTCTTCATCACGAAGTTTTAAATATTCCTTTGCCTTCGCACTTTGTTTTTCTAACGGACCGACCTGTTTTTCAAGCTCAGCCAGAATGTCGGTAACACGCTCTAAGTTTTGGCGTTCCTGCTCTAAGGATTTCTCAGTAACCGTACGATTCTTTTTATATTTGGCAATTCCAGCTGCCTCATCAAATAGTTCTCGGCTGTCTTCAATCTTGCCACTTAAGATTTTTTCCACCTGGCCTTGTCCGATAATCGAATAGCCCTCTTTACCAATACCAGTATCGTAAAAAAGCTCCACGATATCTCTTCTTCGACAGGAACTTCCGTTAATGAGATACTCACTCTCTCCAGAACGATATACTCGTCTTGCCACCATCACTTCCTCATAATCAAGAGGAATAATACGGTTTGCATTTTCAAAAGTAATCGCCACATAAGCAAATCCCATCGGTCTCCTGCTTTGTGTACCGGAGAAAATAACATCTTCCATCTTCGAACCTCGAAGCTGTCTGGCACTCTGCTCACCTAAAACCCAGCGCACCGCATCTCCGATATTACTCTTTCCACTTCCGTTCGGGCCTACAATACCTGTAATTCCCTGTGGAAACTCAAACACGATCTTATTGGCAAAGGACTTAAATCCATTAATTTCGATACTTTTTAAATACATACTACCTCCGCCGCTTTTTTAACAACAGTATCGTCTGATAAGCGGCAATCTGCTCTGCTCCCTTTTTTGTCTTTCCTTTACCGATAGCATATGTCTTACCACCGATTTTGGCTTCAACGGTAAACTCTTTATTATGGTCTGGACCTGCTTCTCTTGTAAGGACATACTCAAGACGTGGATCAGGACCTGCCTGCACCATCTCCTGCAAAATCGTTTTCGCATCATAAAATAAGGATTTATCTTCTACATCTTTTAACAGATGTGTATGAATAAATGTTCTCGCTCTATCCATTCCGCCGTCTAAATAAATCGCTCCGATCAATGCCTCAAATGCATCGGAAAGAATAGAATCTCTTTCTCTTCCACCCGTTGCATCCTCTCCTCTGCTTAAAAGAAGATATTTGCCAAGTTCTACATCTCTTGCACAGATAGCTAAGGTATACTCACATACGAGACTGGAACGAAGCTTTGTAAGACGGCCCTCATTATAACCTGGATATTCTCTGAATACATAATCAGAAATGGTAACCTCTAACACAGCATCTCCCAAAAATTCCAGACGCTCATTATTTGCCTTCCTTCGTCCTCTCTGCTCATTCGCATAGGAACTATGTGTCATTGCCAGTGCTAATGTACGCTTATTTGTAAAAGTATAACCTATCTTTTCTTCTAATCCTTTAAATCTCTCTGTCCGAATCATTACTGCTCGCCTGCCTTCTCTTCTTTTGCCTGTGCCATTTCTTCTGCAAGATGCGCTACAATCTTTTCATTAATACGCTGCTCTTTAAAAGTAACACACTGGAAAATGGCAGTCTTTGTCTCTTTTGCCTTTGCACTTCCATGAATCTTTACAACAAGTCCCTTTAAACCAAGAAGTGGTGCTCCGCCGTACTCTGTTGCATCAAATGTCTTTAACGTATCTTTTAAAGCAGGTTTTACTAAAAGACCACCAATCTTACTTCTTGTTGTGGACATCATTCCTTCTTTAATTACATGAATCAATGTGCTGGCAAGACCTTCCTCAAGCTTTAAGATGACATTACCAACAAACGCTTCTGTTACGATAACATCTGCCTCACCCTTTGGAATATCTCTTGCTTCAATACTTCCGATAAAATTAATATTCTTACATGCCTTTAATAAAGGATAGGTTTCCTTTACAAGTGCATTACCTTTTGCCTCTTCTGCACCAATATTTACAATAGCAACACGAGGATTCTTTACACCGACAACGTCCTCCATATAAATAGAACCCATCTGTGCAAACTGTAAAAGATGTTCTGGACGGGCATCGACATTCGCACCGCAGTCAATTAAAAGCGAAACCCCTTTGGCTGTTGGAGTAAGAGGGGCAAGAGGAGCTCTCTTTACTCCTTTTCCCTTTCCAATTAAGACCTGTCCACCAACAAGAATCGCTCCTGAACTTCCGGCAGAAACAATGGCATCGCACTCGCCGCTCTTTACAGACTTAATCGCAACAACTAAAGAAGAATCTTTCTTCTTCTTAATTGCCATTGCAGGAGCTTCATTACAACTAATCTCCTCCGTTGTATGAGTAATCCCAATCTGTTCCTTATTATAAGTATATTTATTAAGTTCCGTCTCAATCTTATCTTTATCACCAAATAGACGAAGCTTAATATCTGCTCTTTCGTTAATCGCCTCAATCGCACCTTTGATAATCTCTGCGGGTGCGTTATCTCCACCCATCGCGTCAATTGCGATTACGTTCTTATATTCCATAAAAGGCTCCTTTCCTTTAAGAAAGTACTCTCGGAAAATCATTTTACAAAAACCTTCCGAGAATACTTTGCAATTTTATTGTAAGTTTTATCATATAATAAAGTCACAGACTAGAGTAACACAATTGGGAGAAGATTTCAAGAATGCAGATTACTATTTAATTCATTAAGAGACAGACACCTGAGAAGAAAACCGATACCCTATAGTTGTGGTCTCGGAGCAAGATTTAGATGCGAGTGCATAAAGCGAGCATTTAAACTGCAGCGACTAATGTCACAAACAAATATAGGGTATCGGTTCTCTTCCCGCCTGTCTTTAGGTGGATTTTGTTTGAATTAAATTTAATTTCATAACATGAATTTTTCCTGATTCATTTTTCTTTTGATGAATACAGCGCTGTCCTACAAAGTGTATTTCTGGATTCTTTGTTACTTCTATTAAATTTTCAAGATATGTTTCACCTGTTACGAAATCTTCTTCTTCCTTTGCCATATGTACAGCAATCATAGAACTTGACAGTTTTCCGCAAAGATGAACAACGCTATTTGAAAGGAACTTCTCTATTTCTTTTAAAAGCATGAATGTAGCCATTCCACTACACTCTTTAAAACACTTTTCTCCAACCATATCCATTGTTGCTGTTGGTTCTGCTAAAGAAATGATTCGGCAGCCTGCCTGGATGACAGCTTTGATATATTCTGCTTCTTCTAATACAATCTTTTTCAATATTTTCTCAAGCTTTTCTGGTTCCGTTTGCATTGCCAGATACAGTTTCATAGGATCAATCAAGGCTGCTAATATAGAAAACGGAGCTTCTGCTTCAAGGATAAGAGGCTTTTCTTTTAATTTCTTTGTAACCTCTATGATAGTTTTAATACGTTTGTCTTGCATAAGAGTAAACTGTTCTGGTTTTATTTCTTCTAACCTAGAAAAAGGATAATCTCCTGTTGTCCAGTAATTTTCTCTTTTTATAACATCAGCTCCAAGAACTGCGCCTTCAAGGTTCTGAACAAGAGGTAATATAATTTCTTTCCGATTTTCTGCCTTTTTCCATGCAAGCAGAACTTTAGCCATCTCTTCTTCATTTGAAAGAATTGATAAATCTTTTTCCCATAGCCATCGGGGCATCGTTCTTTTGTCGTCTCCATTGCATTTCCATATTTGTCCCATTCTCGCACTCTCCTTAGAAGCAAAAAATCTTATTAGGATAATAAAAAAGGATACTGTAAAGTACCCTTCCTTAAGTGATGTTATTAAAACGTGGGCAAGAGGATTCGAACCCCCGACCTTTTGGTCCGTAGCCAAACGCTCTATCCAGCTGAGCTATGCCCACAAATTATTAAGATATGCCGGCGATCGGAATCGAACCGATACGGGAGTATAAGTCCCGCAGGATTTTAAGTCCTGTGCGTCTGCCAGTTCCGCCACGCCGGCACAAATGGGACCTACAGGACTTGAACCTGTGACCCTCTGCTTGTAAGGCAGATGCTCTCCCAGCTGAGCTAAGATCCCATGTAAGTAGCGGGAATAGGATTTGAACCTACGACACCACGGGTATGAACCGTGTGCTCTAGCCAACTGAGCTATCCCGCCATAAATATATATTAAAAATGGAACTACAAGGTGGGTAGAGGGATTCGAACCCTCGGCCTCCAGAGCCACAATCTGGCGCGCTAACCAACTGCGCCACACCCACCATAAATCAGAACCATCTGAAACGTGCCTGAAGGGATTCGAACCCCCGACCCACGGCTTAGAAGGCCGTTGCTCTATCCAGCTGAGCTACAGACACATAAGCGGGTGATGGGAATCGAACCCACGTATCTAGCTTGGAAGGCTAGTGTTCTACCATTGAACTACACCCGCAGATATCGGGGTGACAGGATTCGAACCTGCGGCCTCTTGATCCCAAATCAAGCGCTCTAGCCAAGCTGAGCCACACCCCGATATAGAAAGTATGATTAAA
>NZ_ACEP01000012.1 GCF_000173975.1 Anaerobutyricum hallii DSM 3353 | reverse complement strand
GGAAGCGTCTGCTTTGCTGTGCAAATCAGGATTTAATAACTCTTATATGGTTTTTCCATCAATTTCACTACTTCATACAGCAACATTGTTGCTGCACCAGTTCCACCCTTAGAGTAAATCTCAGTATCTTCATCAGATTCCGATGTTCCAGCAATATCAAGATGTACCCAAGGTTTTTTCTCAACGAATTCACCTAAGAATCTTGCAGCGGCAGTTGCACCACATTTTTTACCACAGTTAGCGATATCTGCTACAGTAGATGCGTTCAGATTATCATATTCTTCATCGCCCATTGGGAGTCTCCAGATATTTTCTCCTGCAAGGATGGATGCCTGGACAATCTTGGACATAAGTTCGTCGCTGTTACTGAAAGCACCAGTGTAGCGGTCACCGAGGGCAACAACACAGGCTCCAGTTAAAGTTGCTACGTCAATTAATGTTGTAGCTCCACATTCACGGATTGCGTAAGTAATGGCATCAACAAGTGCCATACGGCCTTCAGCATCAGTGTTAACAACTTCGATGTATTTGCCATTCATAGACTTAACGATATCGCCCGGTTTCATTGCCTTGCCGGAAATCATATTTTCACAGGCAGGAATAACTGCGGTTACGTTAATGCCAAGTTTCGCCTCTGCGATTGCACCCATAGCAGCGATAACTGCGGCTGCGCCGCCCATGTCACCATGCATGCCTTTCATGGCATTGCCAGGCTTTAAATTATATCCGCCGGAGTCAAAGCAAAGACCTTTTCCAATTAAAGCAATCTTTTCATCGTCTGTAACACGGCCGTTATATTCCATAACGATAAACTTAGCGGACTGTTTAGAACCACGGGCAACTGCCAGGTAGGAATTCATGCCGAGTGCTTCGCAATCCTGCTTTTCAAGAATTGTGCATTTGATATTGTTCTTTTCACAGATTTCCTTTGCCTTAGCTGCGAGAGCTGCAGGAGTCATCACGTTCGCTGGTTCATTTACCAGGTCACGGGCTGTTGTAACGGCTTTTGCCATCATTCTTGTGTACTGCTCTTCCTTTTTAAAGGATGCAGAATCAATTCCTGTCAGAATTCCAAGATGCAGCTCTGGAGATTCTGGCTTATCAGAAATGTATTTGTCAAAAGAGTAATCTGCGAGGAGAAGTCCCTTCATAGCAGAACTTAACCAGTAGGAAACATCTTCTCCGATTGCGGTCATAAGAAGGTTCTTTCCGTGGAAACGCTTTGCTTCCTTCATAGCCTGACCGAACTGTAACTGAAATCTTCTCGGAGTTGCCTTCTCAGGAATACCAATGAAAATCAGGTTATAATAAGGCTGTCCCTGATAAGAAAAATCCTTTCCTCGGAGACCGTATACCTTGCTTCCTCCAACGAGACCATCGGCCTGAAGACTTTCAAAAATCTCGCTAACTTTTCCAAGCTCGATACTCAGACGATTTTTATGATTGTATGTGACGAGCAATGTATCAAATTCGTAGTCCTCCAGATCTACGAGACGTTGTATTTGCATAAATGATACGCTCCTTTCTAAAAAATATTTTTATTTAAATAATTATAAGTTGCATTAAAATCGGGAAAAGTGCATACTATCCCCGATTATAATATGTAATATATATACGTTTTAGTGCATATATTCTTCAGCGTATATACAGTTATTTATAGTATAGCACAGTCAAATATTTTAAAACAGAAAAAACTTGTACACATTACATAAAATTTTGGTGGTAAGAGACACGGTTTTTGCGTAAACTACTTATAAACAGGGTAAAATCTTGTCAGAATAAATTGTAGTTAAATAAAGAGTGTTTGAGAAATCACTCCAGTAATATGTATGTCCCAATTTATGGGGAAAGTATTTTTCAAACACGCTCTAGTATACTTCATCTGTGATGAATTTGACAAAACAAATTTTTTTCTATATAATAATTAACAAAGCTAACTAACATTGTTAACCAGGAAAGAATAGGTGATAGAATGAATGAATACTCAATGATGACACAGGAACTGCAGGATCTGGCTGCACTTTCTATGGAACACGGACAGATTCCTTCAGGCCTGTATGACCAGTACCATGTACTGCGAGGTCTCCGTGATGTGAACGGTAAAGGCGTGCTGGCAGGACTTACGGATATTTCCACCATCACCTCTTCCAAAGAAGTTGATGGAAAGATGGTTCCCTGCGATGGAGAGCTGCGCTATCGCGGCTACGACATTCACGATTTAGTAGACGGATTTGTAGCAGAGCAGAGATTTGGCTATGAAGAAGTGGCCTATCTGCTTATTTTTGGACGTTTGCCACAGAAGCAGGAATTACAGGAATTCCAGAATCTTCTTGGAAGTTATCGTACATTGCCGACGAACTTTGTGCGAGACGTTATTATGAAAGCACCAGGTAAGGACATGATGAATACACTGCAGCGAGGCGTACTGACATTATACGGTTATGACGATATGGCAGATGACATTTCCATACCGAACGTACTGCGCCAGTGCTTACAGCTTACAAGTACTGTGCCGTTACTCGCAGTTTATGGTTATCAGGCATATAATCATTATGTAGAAGGCAAGAGTTTTTACATTCATTCTCCGAAGCAGGAACTTTCCACGGCGGAGAATATTTTGCGTATGCTCCGCCCAAATAAAAAGTATACACCACTTGAAGCAAGAGTTTTAGATATTGCCCTCGTACTTCACATGGATCACGGCGGTGGTAACAACTCGACATTTACCAATCATGTAGTAACTTCCTCTGGAACAGATACTTACTCCGCTATGGCAGCATCTCTTGGCTCACTCAAAGGGCCAAAACACGGTGGAGCAAATATCAAAGTTGTTCATATGTTTGATGAGATGAAGCAGGAAGTGAAGGATTGGAAAGACGAAGACGAGATTAAAAATTACTTGCTGAAGCTTCTCAATAAGGAAGCCTTTGATCACAGCGGATTGATTTATGGAATGGGACATGCCGTTTATTCTATCTCCGATCCAAGAGCAAGAATCTTCAAGGGATTCCTTGACAAACTCGCGAGGGAAAAAGGTTACGATGAAGAATTTGAATTCTATGACAGAGTAGAAAAACTCGCCGTCGAAACCATTCAGGAAAAACGCCGTATCTATAAAGGTGTAAGTGCCAATATCGACTTTTACAGCGGATTCATGTATCGGATCTTAGGGCTGCCAGACCAGTTATTCACCCCGATGTTTGCCGTGGCACGTATGGTCGGCTGGAGCGCACACCGTTTAGAAGAGTTAATGAACTGCGATAAGATTATCCGTCCAGCATACCAGAGTGTGGCTATGGATAAGGAATATGTTCCAATGAAGGATAGAATTATCGTGGAATAGTAAAGAGAATTTTAAAATAAAGCTATTTTGGGGGAGGAAAATAACAAAAATATGAAAGCGAAAGACACAGGGAGTTCTGACTGGCCAGAAGGCGAGCCGTCAGCAGAACAAAAAGTGACTTTAGAGGACTACCAGCAACTAATCATCCAAATGCGAAAGGCCAATGTACAGTTTCAGCAAATGTGTAACATTCCATCAGGAGAACTGACAATGTTACTCACCCTGCGCCACCTGTTACTGGCAAAGGAATTTGTCATTCCGTCAGATATTGGGGATGCGATGAAGCTGTCAAGGCCAGCCGTATCCCGAATGCTCCATAATTTAGAGCGTAAAGGATATCTGGAAATGAAAAGTAGCGAAGAAGATCACCGCTACGTCAAGGTACAGTTCACCCAGACTGGAAAAGAACTTATCACCGAGGAATTTGAAAAATGCTGTAAGCTCTTAGAGAGGGTAAAAGAGCGAATGGGAGAAAAGGATATGTATAAGTTTCTCTATTATTACAGCCAGTTTTGCACGATTTTAGTAGATGAGATTTTTTGAGTGTCTCTGACAGGAGAAGCAGCTTAATTCATTAGCATTTAAACACCTTCTAATGCTAATGAATTAAGCTGCTTTTTTCTGGCTTTGGAGCCACTCAAAAAGGGTATCTTCTCGGGGCAGGCATTATTCTTCGTATGAGCGAAAATGACTTTGGAGCCATTCAAAAAGGGTATCTTCTCCCGTTAGGAGCGTTTCCCCCTGCCTGCGGCAATCAGAATTCCTCCAGCTTCTTCAGCAATGCCATTTCCCCTGAAACCTTATACTTCGCACAGAACCGACATAATGCAAAGAGAACTTCCCCCAGCTTCTCTGACAATTCCTCATCACTGCTGAATTTTTTCTCTGGATCTTCCCCAGCAGTGCCGAGCTGTAAATTCACAACAGAAGTTAGCAGGTCTTTAAAGACATCTTCATCCTCCGTGGAAAACAGTCCGGCGGCGGCAGCCTTTTTCGCAATCTTCTGGCCGCGGATGAGGGCAGGGAAACTTTCTGGAACAAGGGCAATCTCTTCTTTTAAAGAGGTCTGTTTATGTCCTTCTTCCTGAGATTTTAACTTCTCCCAGTCGGCCTGCTGCTGTTCTACACTATCATAATGGCGGCCAGCAAATACATGAGGGTGACGGTGGATCATCTTGCGGGCGATGCCATCGATAACATCTTCGATAGCAAATTCGCCATTATCTTCAGCAACCTGGGATTGCAAAAGTACCTGAAATAAAAGGTCACCAAGTTCTTCTTTTAAATTAGCGCAGTCGCCAGTCTTAGTGAGGTCAGTTACTGCCTGATTCACCTCGTAGGCTTCCTCTAATGTATATAACTTAAGAGATTCATGCGTCTGTGACTTATCCCACGGACAGCCATTCTCTCCGCGAAGTGTGGCAACAATCGCCTGTAATTCCTGAAAATTAAACTTTTTATCCATTATAAATGCTCCTCCTTCAAACAGAATAAAATGGAAAATAATCTTTAATAATATGTGGTCAATATTCAGCTATCCAATTACATTTCAAGTTGAAATGTAATATTGTCCCAATATCTATAAAATCTTTGTATCAAGTAAATACAAATAAAATATAAGTAGAATGCGACTGGAATTACTATCGTGAAGAAGTAATTCTTAAATATGCAAAACTATGCAAAAGACTATTGTAAAAATATGTTATTTGATTTATTATATCAGTAAGTCACGAAAAAATCTACATCAAAAAGAAAGAAGGTTTAGGATTAATGAACAACTTTGGACGGGCAGTACTGGCAGTGGGGTTAAGTGCAGTCATGACATTTACAGGTCCGGAATGCTTTTTTCAGTCAGGGGTAGAACCTGTAAGTGTTTATGCAGCAGAGGAGAAGGCTGTGCAGAGCAAGACAGCAGGAGATAATTCTGAAGAAGGCGAGAGCACGACAGAAGTGACAACAGAGAAGAAAGAAGAGAGTACGACAGCAACGGAAAGTCAGGAGAGCCAGACTTCTTCCGAAAGGGATACAAGCAGCGGTAATACAGAGCATTCGCAGACAGAACATACAACAGAAGGTACGAAGAGGAATACGTCTGGTACATCTGGTAATACAGATCAGGCAGAAGATACCGATTCTTCTACATCAGATACATCCGGAAATTCCTCTCATAGTAACGAAGAAGGAACAACTCAGAAGAAGGCGAAGAAGGACATTTCCTCAAGAGAAGATGCAGAGATTCGTACAAAGGCGATTAAGAAGATTACGGATCAGTTAGCAGAGGAAGACGCACCGGACGGAAGCGATAAAACGAGTACATTTATCCCGAAGATTTATAATGATACTCGTCTGGCTATGAAGAATAATAAGGAATACATTGCGGGATATGTATATTTTAATCAGACAGATAGTGCCTGGAATCAGAATGGCTACTGTATCGCTAAGGCTGGATGTGGTCCGACTTCCATGGCAGTAGTAATCACATCTCTTACAGGTAAGTGGGTAACTCCATTGGATACAGCCATCTGGGGCTATCAGCATGGCTTTTACTCAAGAGCAGGTTCTGCACATGAGATGATTCCTGCGATGGCAGCGGCTTATGGACTGAAGTGTCAGGGAGCAGGAACCGATTATAGTGCGATTAAAAAGGCATTAAAAGAAGGCAAGCCAGTAGTGTGCCTTATGGGACCTGGATATTTTACCCGAGGCGGGCATTTTATGGTACTGGTAGCAATTGATAAGAACGATTGCGTAACAGTAGCCGATGTCGGAAGCAGGGCGCGTTCCGCTTACAAGTACAGACTGTCAGATGTAATCGCACAGTCAAAAGGTGCCAGTGCAGGCGGTCCATTCTGGATCATGTCCTATGATAAGGAGAGTAAGTCTGCGCTTCGGGAGAAACAAGCGATTAAGGATTATACAGAAGAAGATATGGCAGAAGATTTTGCCGATGTTTCCTACATGAAAGTAAAGGGAAATCTTCCAGAAGTACTCCAGGAAGAGAAGGCAGATGTTTCTATGAAAAAGGTAGTATCTATTCTTAAGATGTCAACTGGTAAGAGCCTTTTAGATACAATCGGAGCAGGTAAGGGAACTGCATTGGCAGGCACTTCTAATGCGGGAAGATCTGTACTTTCGCCAGTGAGCCAGAATAGCCAGGTTATTGTGGTGAACACAGATGCGAGTAATAAGAAAGCAGGTAGCCAGAGTGGAAGTACAGCACTTGCAGGAAGTGCTGCAGATACAGTGAGCCAGGGTCAGTCTGCGAAGAAGTCACAGGATCTGGCGCTCACACTGAAGCAGGATATCGCAAGAAGGCAGTGGGAGAAAAAGATTGATTTAAGCTGGATGGACAACTATATGCAGGGAACTTTGGAAAAATAATCTGTAAATTGAGGCGTGCAGGTTGTAGGAATGATTTTTCAAACACACTCTAAGCTAATGAACAAATAAGTTGTGATAATTTAAAATAATGGACAAAGAATTATGAGAAAGATTAATTACAGAATTACAGTTAATATAACACAGAAGACGATGAAGCTTGGATTTCGCGCAAAGATGCCGGACGAGATGCAGGGAAAGCGCATCCGCGTGCAGGCTGTATTTACCCAGAGACAGGTAGAACGTCGTTTTCCGATGGAAGTAGTAATAGAAGAAGGAGAAGTTGGTGACCAGATTCGCGCAGATGCAGAGATATTGCTGCCATATGTATTTTACAGTCCGCCACGCCATAAGGTGAATGTTATTTTTACGCTTTGGTGTGGAACGGAAGAGATTTGCTTAGATGACCAGCCATTTCCAGTGCAAAAGGAACTATTTGCCAGAGCGGAGATTGTCCGCAAGAGGAATCTGTTCAAGTTTGGACTTTGCTCTCTTGGATTGCCATTTTTACTGGTCAGAGATTATTTTAAGGAAGACAAGAATTTTATAAAGGCAGCGAAGCGGGCGAATGATACCGTATATAGAATTAGTGGTTATAATTATAGTGCCCGTCAGCAAAATACTGACTATTTTGCAGCCAGATACCGCAAATATATAGCGAAGAATAAGGTAAATCCGAATCAGATTCTTTTCCTTTCAGAGAGAGAGCCAGAGAAGAATGGGAATCTTATGCTTGTGAAGAGGTGGTTTGAGGAGAATGAACCCGAGGTAGAGATTACGACATTTATCAATACAAAGACAGTTGATCAGCTTCGCAAGAAGGAACTTCGGGATTGTGCGTTCAAATGCGCTACATCTGCAGTTATCATTTTAGAAGATTTCTATCCGCAGCTTCATAGCATTCAGAAACGCAGCGAGACAAAGATTGTGCAGTTGTGGCATGCCTGCGGAGCTTTTAAGACGTTTGGCCTTACCCGTATGGGTAAACAGGGCGGTGCGCCTCAGACATCGATGAATCACAGGAATTATGACCTCGTACCAGTCAGCAGCGATACGGTGAGAGATATTTATGCAGAAGCATTTGGCATTTCAGGAAGTAAGGTACAGGCGCTGGGAGTACCGCGTACAGATTTGCTTTTTGACTGGGATTATGAGGAGAAAAAGCGCGAGGAACTCTACGGGAAATATCCTATATTAAAGGAGAACAGGGTAATCTTGTTTGCACCGACATTCCGCGGAGATGGGAATAAAGATGCATATTATCCATTGGAAGCATTTGATGTGAATCACTTTATGGAAAGGCAGCCAGAAGACACGGTACTTATTTTAAAGAATCATCCATTTGTAAAGCAAAAGTTTACTGTGGATGCACAATGGCAGGACAGAGTACTTGATTTGAGCGGGGAAGAACATATCAATGACCTCATGCTGATCAGCAACCTTCTTATCACAGACTACAGTTCCAGCGTATTTGAGGCAGCAATCCTTGAATTACCAATGCTTTTCTACGCATTTGATGAGAAAGAATACATGGACAGCAGAGACTTTTACTTTGATTATTCGCAGTTTACACCAGGTCCCGTTGTCACGGATTTTGAGGCATTATGCGAGGAATCTGCTGCCATGCTTCAGAATATTGTATCGGCAAATGAACAGGCAGACCTTAAGAAATTCCGCGAAACGTTCCTAAATACTGTCGATGGCTGCAGTACAGAGCGCATTTGCAGGAAAATAAAGACAAACTATATAAATATTTAACTAAATTGCAAAAAAAGTTTGACAGCTCATGGAAAATAATATAAAATATTGGAATCATGGTAGTTTGTTAAAATAAAAGCATTAATAAGCATGAATCTAAAGACAGCATCATGTAAGAATGTTGACAGCATAGTTGAGACATTATGAGTAACATAGGGATTCAAAGTTACTAAGGAGGACTTATTTTTATGAAAGGAATAGTATTAGCGGCTGGAAGAGGTACGAGACTGTACCCTATGACAAAGCCAGTTTGTAAACCGTTATTACCAGTATATGACAAACCGTTAATTTATTATCCAATTGCCACTTTACTTCAGGCAGGAATCAGGGACATTCTTGTAATTATTCCACCAGGGGAAGAAAGAGAGTTCCAGAACCTTCTCGGAGATGGAAGTGAATTAGGACTTCATATCGAGTTTGCAGTACAGAAAGTTGCGCGGGGAATCGCAGATGCACTTATCATCGGAGAAGACTTCATTGGAGATGATTCTGTATGTCTCGTATTAGGAGATAACATTTTCCAGTGCCATAATCTTGATGAGATCATGAAAGAAGCCATCAAGGATGACCACGGCGCAAAGGTATTTGGTTATTATGTAGATGACCCAAGACCATTTGGTGTTGTAGAATTTGATGAGAACGGACAGGCTGTATCCATCGAAGAGAAGCCAAAGAATCCAAAGTCTAATTACATCATACCAGGATTATACTTCTATGATAATCAGGTAATTGACATTGCTAAGAATCTTGAACCATCCGCAAGAGGTGAGTACGAGATTACAGATGTTAACTTAGAGTATTTAAGCAGAGGCCAGTTAAAGGTAATTCCATTTGACAGAGGACTTACATGGATGGATGCCGGAACAGCAGACAGTATGTTAGAGGCAGCCGAGATTGTTAAGGCACTTCAGAAGTCAGGATGCTATGTAGGCTGCTTAGAAGAACTTGCATGGAAAGAAGGATTCGTATCTTTAGATAAGGTTCATGAGATTGGCGAGAGCCTCAAGATGACCAACTATGGACAGTACTTACTCAAATTAAAGTAAAAAGTTGCTATTTTACACGGGAGATAATGAGACAACCCGAATCAAATAACAATTTTTTATAGAAGAAAGCACAAAACTTCCCATATTTATACTAGAATGAAAATAAAACGGCAAACTGTCATAACAATTTCAAAACAACAGTTTCTAAAACATTTAACATTTTAAAAAAGATTATCTATTTTTTGGTTGACAGACTAGCTGCTTTATGATATACTACAATCAACCCAGAGGACATTGCACGGGTGCACATCATAAGAGAGAATATTATAGCACCAGAGAGGAGTACGTTATGCAGAGTACAGGAATAGTTAGAAAGCTTGATTCATTAGGAAGAATTACATTACCTATGGAACTTCGTAAAAGTTTCGATATTGGTGAGAGAGAGCCTTTAGAAATCTTCACAGAAGAAGATAAGATCATCATTAAGAAGTATAACCCTAGTGATATCTTTACAGGACAGTGTGAAGACCTCATTGAATACAGAGGTAAGAAGGTATCCAGAGATTCTATCCGCGAGCTTGCTAGAATTGCCGGATTTAAGCTGACAGAAGAGTAATCTTCTAACCCAGCTACTTTAACGGGAGTTCCCTGTGGTAGTATACAAGAGATAAAGATATGCCTTAAAAAACCAAGAACCAGTAGAGAGAGGCAAAACGGACAGCCCCCTCCTTTGCGAAAGCAGAGGAGGGGGCTGTACTTTGGTTGGAGATGGAACTACTATTTCATGGAAAGCCATAACCATCTGATGATTCCCCAAATCCCTCCAGCAATAAATAGAATTTTCC
>NZ_ACEP01000013.1 GCF_000173975.1 Anaerobutyricum hallii DSM 3353 | reverse complement strand
TCCTTTAATAAATATTCCTCGATAGCTCAGTCGGTAGAGCACGCGGCTGTTAACCGCGCTGTCGTAGGTTCAAGTCCTACTCGGGGAGTTAGATTAAAGCAACAAAGTTAAGTAGCTTTGTTGCTTTTTTTAGTATATTTGTTATAATTATAATATTGCCTTTTAAAAAATATAAATATAAATTTCAAAGTAATATTTGTGAGGATGTTAGAAATACCCTAAAAAGGTATGAGAATGACTAAAACAGTCAAAACAGAAGGCTCCGTTTTTTATCAATGGAGAGTTCAATCATAACATAAAATGCTGCTATTATATTAATTCACAAAAGAAAGTTTATTTAAGGAGAAATACATATAATGAAAAAAATAGGAATCATGACAGATAGTCATAGCGGAATACTTACAGAAGAAGCAGAAAAATTAGGAATCAAAGTTCTTCCAATGCCATTTTATATTGATGATGAATTATATTTAGAAGGAGTAGATTTATCAAGAGAAGAATTTTACGAAAAACTTCGTCAGGGAGTTAATGTATCTACCTCACAGCCATCTCCACAGGAAGTAATGGAAACATGGGATGATATGTTAAAAGAATATGAAACACTTATCTACATTCCAATCAGTAGTGGATTAAGTGGTTCCTGCATGACCGCACAGGGATTAGCACAGGATGAAGAATATGAAGGAAAGGTTTTTGTAGTAGATAATGGCCATGTTTCCACACCTCTTCATCGAAGTGTTCTTGATGCAGTGGAGATGGCAGAAGCAGGCTATTCTGCCGTAGAGATTAAGAAGATTTTAGAAGAAACAAAAGAACAGATGGTAATTTACGTAGGTCTTAGTACCTTAGAATACTTGAAAAAGGGAGGAAGAATCAGCTCCACATCTGCTTTACTTGCAAACGTATTAAATATTAAACCTGTTATGAAATTTGGAACAGGAGTATTAGATGTATATCAGAAATGTCGTGGAATGAAAAAGTCACGTAAAGCAATGATTGATGCCATGAAAAATGAATTAGAGACGACATTTCATGATGCGTATAAAGCTGGAAAAGTATATTTAATGGCAGCTTCAAGCAGTTCAGAAGAAGTTACAAAAGAATGGGTAGAACAGATTAAAGAAGCATTTCCTGGAATGGAAGTAATGAGTGATTACCTATCATTTGGACTTTCCTGTCATATCGGTCCCGACGGACTCGGAATCGGCTGCACATGCAAGCCGGTGTAATTGCTATTTAATTCATTAAGAACCAACAGACGAAGCCATTACCCCCAATAAGGCATATTTGTGGCAATGGCTTCTGTGCTGTGGCTGGAGAAAATGAATTAAACAGGGGGAGAAAATTGGGGGGGGGGACAGAAGCCGATGTATTCTGCTTACTCTATTCTCCCCAGCATAGCCGGAGATTAGCTTTTCATTCAGCAATATCCCCTACGCCATTTAAAATAAGTCTCGGGCGATACGGAAATTCTTTCACAGTCTCTCTTGTGGATACCCCAGAGAGTACGAGTGCAGTATCAAGTCCTGTTTCAATGCCGGCGATAATATCTGTATCCATACGGTCACCAATCATGACGGCTTCAGAGGAATGTACTCCTAAAATCTGTAAGCCAGTACGCATCATTAACGGATTTGGTTTGCCAACGTAGTAAGCTTTTTTACCGGTAGTTGCCTCGATTGGGGCAACGAAAGCGCGGCATGCAGGAGCGATTCCACCTTCAATCGGGCCGGTAATATCTGTATTGGTTGCAATTAATCTCGCACCTTTGTTTACAAGATTCATAGCAGTAATAATGTGCTCATAACCGTAAGTAACGGTTTCTCCAACGACAACATAATCTGGATCGACATCATTAATTGTAATACCTGCATCGTATAATGCGTTATATAGACCGTGATCTCCGATGACGTAAGCGCTGCATCCCGGAGCTTGATTTTGTAAAAACTTGGCGGTTGCTAATGCACTTGTATAAAAATGTTCTTCCCCAATCTCTAATCCCATCCGATATAATTTATTCTGTAATTCTTTTGGTGAGCGGCTGCTGGCATTCGTAAGGAAAAGAAATTGTTTTTCTTCTTTTTGCAGCCATTCTACGAATTCTTTTACCCCAGGCAGAAGTTGGTTTCCGTGGTAGATAACACCGTCCATATCACATATAAAGCCTTTTTTTGATCTTAAACTTTCCATAATTATTATCTCCTTTTATCTGTCAGAATTTTAAATACGTCCGAAAAGATTCCCATTTTATAAATTATTCAAAGTGTTTTTATTATAATAGAAATCTGCGTTTTAAAATATATTTGCCGAATACGATTTCATTGTAGCGAATTTTTTTATTATTGTAAAGTAAAAAGAGAAGATACACAATTATTTTTTGAATTTTTTACAAAAAATATACATAACGAACAAATAGTCTAATAATTCGGAAAACCTGTATATTTTTTTGAAGAAGACTAAATAACAGTCGCTTCTTAAAAAACGAAATATATTTTCAATGAATATACTTTTTGTATTTAGTGATACTGGTACAAGTAAAAAACAAAATGTGTTTAAAAAATCATTCATGCAATCTTCCACAAATTGTAATGTACATCTTACAGAAAGCATTTTTCAAACACACTCTAGAACATGAAAATGCAACAAATTTCAAATTGGAGGGGTAAAAATGAAAGCGGTAAGAATGTATGCACCAAGAGATTTAAGAGTAGAAGAAGTAGATATTCCTTCTTATGAAGCGGATGAATGTTTGATTAAAGTAATGGCTGTTGGCGTTTGCGGTTCTGATATACCAAGAGTAAATCAGTACGGAGCTCATGTTTCTCCAATTATTGTAGGACATGAATTTAGCGGTCAGATTGTAAAAACAGGAGATAAGGTAACAAAGTTTAAGGCAGGAGACCGGGTAACTTGTCCACCTCTTATTCCTTGTTTTAAGTGTAAATATTGTGAGATGGTGAATATTCACTTTGTGAAGACTACGATTATTATGGTTCAAGAAGAGATGGTGCATTTGCACAATATATCGCAGTAAAGGAAGGAAATCTTCTGAAAGTCGATGACAAAGTTTCTTATGAAGATGCATTTAAAGTATGGAGACAGATTTATAAGAATCTTGCAATAGATGCTTATGATATGATCGCAGAATTTCAGGAAAAACATCGTTAGATAACAAATGCATCTGTATTAGAAAATAGCAACACAAGTTAGACTACATAAAAGGGGAAGAAACAATGACAAAACAGGAAATTTTAACACATATTGACCATACTCAGTTAAAAGCATTTTGTACATGGGAAGACATTAAAAAGCTTTGCGATGAGGCAATCAAATATAATACCGCTTCTGTATGCATTCCGCCATCTTATATTGAAAGAATCAAGGAAACTTACGGCGATAAAATTAATATCTGTACTGTAATCGGATTTCCTCTCGGCTACAATACCACAGAAACAAAGGTATTTGAAGTAAAAGATGCCATTGCAAAGGGATGCAGTGAAGTAGATATGGTTATTAATATCGGCCATGTAAAAAATGGCGACTTTGATAAAGTAGAAGCAGAAATCAAGGCTTTAAAAGAAGCTGCTGGTGACAAGATTCTTAAAGTAATCATTGAAACATGCTACCTCACAGATGATGAAAAAGTAAAACTTTGTCAGTGTGTTACAAATGCGAAAGCAGATTATATCAAAATTTTTACTGGTTTTGGAACTGGCGGAGCAACGATTGAGGATATCCGCTTATTCGCACAAAATATCGGCTCGGATGTAAAAATGAAAGCGGCAGGAGGTGTAAAGAGCAGAGAAGATCTTGAAATATTCTTAGAGGCAGGATGTGACAGAATCGGAACAAGTTCTGCTGTAAAAATGTTAGAAGAAAATTAAAAAACTTCTACGATTACAGACTTCCAGTGTTATGTTTTGTTACTATCTTATGAAAAAAATGGAGCATCGCGATTGCTGTTGGAATTAATAAGATAGATGCTATAATCGGAGCCCTCGAGCAGGATTTATGAATGTTCTTTATACCGATGAAAAAACGGCAAGAGAGATATTAAATAGGAATTTGCTGGATTGAGTAAACAGACGAAGTCAGGAGAGATCGAAGTAATTCGGAAAATTAAATCTTTCAGGATTGACACAAGATTAATAAGAAAAAAGAGTATATTATCGGTGTACTATTACCGATAATCCGTTCTCCACAGAAAGCCAAAACCTTCTGGCGATTCCTCAAATTACTCTAACAATAAATAGCAATTTTCCCTCCCACAGCCAAAGCACAGCCCCCGAAGAGAGTCTAGCCCCTATATCTGTGGCCTCGGAGCAAGGTTTGGATGCGAGCACTTAAAGCGAGCATTCAAACCGCCGCGACTAAAGTCACAAATATAGGATAGACT
>NZ_ACEP01000014.1 GCF_000173975.1 Anaerobutyricum hallii DSM 3353 | reverse complement strand
CCCCGGGCGTCTGTCTCTTAATGAATTAAATAGTAAATTATGCTTGATTTTTTGACTCAAATAGCGTACTATATTGGTAAATTCATACACGGGGAGCTTGCAGAAGCAGGCTGAGAGTAAGCTAAAGTGCTTAGACCCATAACCTGATTTGGATAATGCCAACGTAGGGATAGCGTAGATATATTCGCATATATACCGAGATTGGTGTATATGCGTTTTTCTTTTCAGAGTAAATCATTTTAAAATAAATTGCTTTAAGAGAAAATCTACATTGAATCTTTATAAATTTTCTTTTATTTTTTATCGTTTATTTATCCATATTCAGAATATTTCTCAAATATACTTCTGAGCATTTTGCAAAACGCACTTCAGGAAGTATAGGATGATTTCAGTTTTTTCCCGTTTATGAAAAATAAATAGACATGCTAAATATATATCAGATGTGAGATGACTCCAACCTCTGTAGGTGGCGAGCAACAATGCCGGAGCATTCTTGAATGAATATATATGCTAAATCTATATGTAAAGAAAGGGTAAAAATGTTAAAGCAGTGTTTTGATAACGTAAGAGAAAAGCATCCATTGGTACATAATATTACGAACTATGTAACAGTGAATGATGTGGCAAATATTCTTCTTGCCTGTGGCGGCAGCCCGATT
>NZ_ACEP01000015.1 GCF_000173975.1 Anaerobutyricum hallii DSM 3353 | reverse complement strand
CTCCTGAGAGCGTCTACCTTGCCTGCGGCAAACCAGGATTATTTAATTGTAATTATCACCTGCTGATAGTGTGTTAATGTATGTTCTCCATCATCCTGTGCCTGAACAATTAAATGAATCTTCTGTCCGGCTTTTGCATCTTCTGGAATCTTGAAGCTGATGGTGTCAGAAGCAGCACCTTTTAATGTTAATGCAGTTTCTGTTGTACTTGCATCTGTGTATTCACTCCAGCTTACTGTTACATAATCATCATCTGGATCTGTTGCGATTGCATGTAATTTTAATGTTTCTCCGGCAGATGCTTTTATATCTGTTCCTTCTGTTACGGATACTTTTGGTGCATGGTTTGCTTTTACATAATCATTAACGATACACCAGTCTGCTCTTGCTGCAAAATCATTCTGAATATCATCAATGTATTTCCAGCTAGATTCTACCTTCATAGTGCTTCCATCTTCTTTTACATAGGTATCTGTTACAGGACTCCAGTAATTTACTTCCTGTCCTTTACTGTTCTTTTTATCTGCTCTGGCATATCTTCCACTAAATCCGCCGTTTGTTATATCTTCAAGCGTTCTGAGACCTGTGTCAAGTAACATAAAGAATGTTGGGGAATCTCCTTCAGAAAGGAAATCATATCTCTGATATTTTTGTACTGGATTAAATCCGCCCCACCAGTTTAAACTGTCTAATAAATCTTCATTTGTTCCAAACTGGCTTCCTGGTTCTTCTCCATCTAAGTAAGTTCCATCGCCCCAGGTTACATAATTGTCAAGAAGGGCACCATGTTTTCTTATAAGATTCTTTAACATAAAGTCTGCATACAGTGTCTTTTTGCTGGAATCCTCTGGCTGTGTACGCCACATATAGGCATAGCTTGACATCTGGGAACAGCTCATAAACTTAATTTCCGGCCATTCTTCTGCAATATACTCTGAATATGTCTCATCCTGTTCACCACAGGCAGGAATTACAACTTTGTTGATAATCTTCTTACGAATCGCATCCCACTGTTTTGTTCCTTTGTACTCTTTTTCAATATCTTTTAATGCTCTGGAAATCGTATTCGTTCCACCCCATGCCAAAAGATACAAGGTTCTCTCATCATTATCAAGAATTTTTTTCTTTATAAGTTCAGAACCTTCAGTTACACTATCCATTTCTCCTTTATATCCAATATTTCCAACCTTTGTAACACTCTTTAAATATGCTGGTGCAGGATAGCTCTTATCATGTTTCTTCAAATTTGGATATATTTTCTGGTATGCATTCAGATATTTCTGCATCCACTCTGTTCCAGGCCAGCGATATGGTTTTGTGTACTTTTCTTCTTTTTGTCCTGCAACACCTTTCCAATGGAATTTAGAAGAAGACTGCACAATACCCTGAATATCTACTTCATTAGAATATAATAAAACATGAATCAACGAATTCATATCATCTACTTCTGCATCCTGTGTTATGATACATCTTGGTCTCTGTGTTTTTGTTACAGTTACATTTACAGAAACGCTTCGGTTACTTCCATCCATCGTCTCTGCTGTAACTTTACAGGAACCCTGTGCAATAGCAGTAATAACCCCCTTATTATCTACTGTTGCAACGTTATTATCAGAAGTTGTATACTGTAATTTTTTATTTGTTGCATTTGCCGGCAATACTGTAACAGCCATTGTTTCAATATTACCCTCATTGATTGTTACATCATATTTCTTTACGGTAAGAGCTGACACTTTAATTGCTGCTGGCGCTTTCTGGGCTTTTTTCTTAACAGTAATCTTCTGTCTTGCCTTTAAAACTTTCTTTCCAACCTTTGCTTTTGCAGTAATTGTTGCCTGTCCTGCCTTAACTCCTTTAACAACACCCTTGCTATTTACCTTAGCAATACGGCTGTTAGAAGTTCTGAAAGTAATTTTTACTTTCGCTTTTGCAGGCTTTACTGTGACTTTTAACTTTTTCTTCGCGCCTACTTCTAGCGTTGCCTTTTTCGCCATAGTAATTTTCTTTGCCTTCACTGCTGCGTTTGTGTTAAGCATTGTTACCGGCGATGCCAAAACAGACACTGCCATAATAAATGCCATAACCAATGCGGTAACCTTTCCTCTTTTCATTTTCCTCCTCCTTTTGTACAGATTTGCTAGTTTTATTGTTTTTTCATCCTGTACAATTATGAATTTTACCCTCTATATTGCCTGTTCGTCAACCCATTTTGATAAAACAGTGTCAAAAAGTCTCTATTTCCATGAAATTTTATATAAAACTTTACACGACCTCTATTTTTCTTTTACACTTGATAATATATGGATTTCTGATTTGTCGGGTTGAGAAAACTGACAGACGAAGTCAAAAGACGAAATACTGCTCAGATGTGGCCTGGGAGTTGCGAGACTATAACATAATATTAGAAAAGCTCTGTATGAAAAGTTATTGATTTTGACACCTTTGTGTTTTGTACAACTGAGTCAAAATCAATAACTTTTCATACAGAGCTTTTCCTAGAGCGTCTACCTTGCCTGCGGCAATTATTTACCTGACAACTTCTCATCAATTGCTGCGGCAGCTTTCTTTCCAGCTCCCATAGCAAGGATTACAGTAGCGGCACCTGTTACAGTGTCTCCACCAGCGTAAACGTTCTCTTTGGAGGATTCCATAGTCTCTTCGTTTACGATGATTCCGCCCCACTTCTGGCACTCAAGACCTGGTGTTGTATGGCGGATTAATGGGTTAGGGCTCTGTCCGATGGCGATGATTACTGTCTCAACGTCAAGGATATAGTTAGAACCTTCTATTGGTACAGGACGTCTTCTTCCAGATGCATCTGGCTCGCCAAGTTCCTGTTTGATGATTTCCATTCCTTTTACCCAGCCGTTGTCATCACCAACGATCGCAGCAGGGTTATTTAAGAACTTGAAGATGATTCCCTCTTCTTTTGCATGATGAAGCTCTTCTAAACGGGCAGGAGCTTCTTCCTCGCTACGGCGATATACGATGTAAACTTCTTCTGCACCAAGACGTTTTGCTGTTCTTGCTGCATCCATAGCTACGTTACCAGCACCTACTACGGCTACTCTCTTTCCAACCTTTACTGGTGTTGGAACTTCTGGGAACTTGTAACCTTTCATAAGGTTTACACGAGTGAGGAACTCATTGGCTGAGTATACACCGAGTAAGTTCTCGCCTGGAATATTTAAGAATCTTGGCAGACCAGCACCGCTTCCTACGAATACTGCTTCATAACCGTCTTCCATCAGTTCATCGATTGTTACGGAACGACCAACGATTACGTTAGTCTCGATATCTACACCAAGGTCTTCTACGCTCTTGATTTCTCTTGCAACTAATGCCTTAGGCAGACGGAATTCTGGAATACCGTAGCTTAATACACCACCAGCTTTATGTAATGCTTCAAATACAGTAACATCGTAGCCTTTTTTGATAAGCTCTCCGGCACAAGTGATTCCGGATGGACCAGAACCTACGACTGCAACCTTCTTTCCATTCTTCTTAATGTCTGCCTTGACTGGCTCAGCATGTTCCATATGATAATCCGCAACGAATCTTTCCATACGTCCGATACCAACAGGCTGTCCCTTGATACCACGGACACATTTACCCTCACACTGGTTCTCCTGTGGACATACACGTCCGCAGATTGCAGGAAGTGCGTTCTCACTTGTGATAATCTCATAAGCAGCCTCAAAGTCTCCTTCTGCTACCTTTTCGATAAATCCAGGGATTGGTACGTTTACTGGACATCCACTTACACAAGGTTTATTCTTACAGTTTAAACATCTTGCTGCCTCTTCCATTGCCATCTCAGCAGTGTAACCAAGAGCAACTTCCTCAAAGTTTTTATTTCTTACATCTGGTGCCTGTTCCGGCATTGGAACCTTTGTCAGACTCATATTTTTCTTTGCCATTATGCTTCTCCTCCCAGTGCCATCATTTTACATTCGTGTTCTTCTTCCTTAAACATTCCCTGACGTTTCATACATTCGTCAAAGTCTACAAGGAATCCGTCGAAGTCCGGTCCATCTACGCAGGCGAATTTAGTTTCTCCGCCAATTGTAACACGACATCCGCCGCACATTCCTGTTCCATCAATCATGATAGGGTTTAAGGATACCATGGTATGAAGATCAGCAGGCTTTGTAACTTTTACAACATTCTTCATCATGATCAGCGGTCCGATAGCGATACATTCATCATATACTTCACCTTTATCTAAAAGATCCTGAAGAACAGTCGTAACGAATCCTTTTGTTCCTTCGCTTCCGTCATCAGTTGCTACATATACGTTCTCGCAGAATTCACGGAACTTATCAGCCCATAAAACATACTCTTTGCTCTTACCACCAATGATAACGTCAACTTTTGTTCCGTTCTCTGCTAATTTACGAAGCTGTGGATATAAAGGAGCAGCTCCAACACCACCAGCAACACCGATGACTTTGTTCTCTTTCTTTTCAAGGGCAGCAGGCACTCCAAGAGGTCCTACGAAATCTGCTACATACTCGCCTTCTTTTTTCTGGCTTAACAGAGTTGTTGAATATCCCAATACCTGATAAATAATAGTAACAGTCTCTTTTTCTCTGTCATAATCTGCGATAGTAAGCGGCACTCTCTCACCATCTTCATCTACACGAAGAATGATAAACTGACCTGGCTCACATTTGCGCGCTACGAAAGGAGCATAAATCTCCATCAGCTCTACAACGCTGTTGAGCGTTTCTTTTTTTACAATTTTGTACATACGGTTACACCTCACTCATAATCTCGCCAAACAAGTAACTAAATTTCAGCGTGTTTTTATTATTGCACGAACAGACAAAAAGCGCAAGTAAAAACCGCAAAAAGTAAGTGTTTCTGCGGCTTTTACGATTTCGTTCTGTCATGAATATAACGATAAAATCCTAACAAAATCTGATATTATCAAACCTTATTTTTTCGGTTTATAGGAACTCTTAAGAGAAACGATCCGATTAAATATAAGATGTTCCTCGCTGCTGTCCTTCGCGTCACAGCAGAAATAGCCCTGTCTTACAAATTGGAAACTGTCATAAGCCTTGCTGTCTTTTAAACCTGCTTCTAATTTACATCCCGGAAGAATAGTAAGGGAATTTGGATTTAAGTTAAGACTTCCATCCTCATTATAAACACCTTTTTCTTCATCCACAATATTCTCATATAATCTTACTTCTGCATCTACACATTCATCTGCGCATACCCAATGAACGGTTCCCTTTACTTTACGTCCGGTAAATCCGCTTCCGCTCTTTGTCTCTGGATCGTAAGTACAGTGAATCTCTGTTACTTTGCCATTCTCATCTGTAATATAATCTGTACATGTTACAAAATATGCGTTCATAAGACGAACTTCGTTACCTGGGTAAAGACGGAAATACTTTTTAGGAGGATCAATCATAAAGTCATCTCTCTCGATATAAATTTCACGGCCAAAAGCTACTTTACGGCTTCCTAATTCCTCATTCTCCCTGTTATTCTCTACATCCAGGTATTCAATCTGTCCTTCCGGATAGTTTGTAATAACAACCTTAACCGGGTCAAGAACTGCCATCACACGGGACTTTTTAAGCTTTAAGTCATCGCGGATACAGAACTCTAACATCGCATAATCTACAGAACTCTGTGCTTTGGATACACCGGCAAGTTCGATGAAGTTACGAATCGCCTCTGGTGTGAATCCTCTTCTTCTAAGAGCTGCGATAGATACAAGACGTGGGTCATCCCATCCGTCTACGATACCGTCTTCTACTAACTTCTTAATGTAACGCTTACCTGTGATTACATTGGTAAGATACATCTTTGCAAACTCAATCTGTCTTGGAGGCTGTTCAAAACCAACTTCCTTTACAACCCAGTCATAAAGTGGTCTATGGTCTTCAAATTCCAGTGTACAGATAGAATGTGTTACACCCTCAATCGCATCTTCAATTGGATGAGCGAAGTCATACATTGGGTAAATGCACCACTTATCTCCTGTATTATGATGTGTCATATGTGCCACACGATAAAGAATCGGATCTCTCATATTGATGTTTCCGGCTGCCATGTCAATCTTAGCACGAAGAACCTTTTCGCCATCAGCAAACTCTCCATTCTTCATCTTCTCAAAAAGCTCTAAGTTCTCCTCTACAGAACGATTGCGGTAAGGACTTTCCTTTCCAGGTTCTTTTAAAGTTCCTCTGTACTCACGAATTTCTTCTGCGGATAAATCACAGACATAGGCCTTACCCTTTTTAATAAGAGTAACTGCTGCTTCATACATCTGGTCAAAGTAATTTGAAGCAAAGAACAGTCTGTCTTCGTAGTCTGCACCCAGCCACTCTACATCTTTCTTAATAGATTCTACGAATTCTACTTTTTCCTTTGTAGGGTTTGTATCGTCAAACCGAAGATTGAACTTACCATTGTACTTTTGTGCCAGTCCATAGTTTAATAAAATAGACTTCGCATGTCCAATATGAAGATATCCATTCGGTTCTGGAGGGAATCTGGTCATAACATGGTCATAGACACCCTCTTCTAAATCCTTGTCAATCGCCATCTCTATAAAATTTTTCGATACTTTTTCTTTTTCTTCCATTCTCATCCTCCTGTAACTCTATATGCATCATCAAAATCTCCTGTACCCTGGAGCGTGTTTAAAAAATGCTCTAATGCCGGCACATTAAAATTTCTGAAATACATTCTATAAAGGCTTCTCTTTCCTTCACCTGCGTTCTATCATATCATACTTATTTTTCCTGTACAAGTAAAAATCAACGCTCTTATTTTTTATTCTGCTCCTTATCATGTTCTTTATAAAAATAAGTATTATCTCCTATCTGCCCATATTTCTTATAACCTTTTAACTTTTTATAGGCGGAAGAGCGAAAATATAATATATATGAAGGAAGATTTCTTTTTTTCCCTGAAAGCGCATCATCTACTGCCTGTATACATTCTTTGGAAGGCACACGGTCAAGATATGGATACGTCTCCGTTTTTTTGTCATAATATGCACTAAATTGAGCCTTTTCCGTTATTACCTCCATCAAATCATCCGGATATTTGTCAGATTCTAAACGGTTTAACATACAGCTAATCACTGCTAAAGAGCCCTCATAATCTGTGTCACACTCCATAGAAACTACTTTATAAAGAATTTGGCGGTCTCCGGCACTTATGACATTATCATATTTTACCGGAACCGCCATCGCTTCCTTTACATTTTCTTTATCTTTCTTTTTTTCTTTTGTCTGATTTACATTTTTTCTTCCATTTTCCTGCTGAAGTTCCAAAAAGCTGTGTCCTTCAAACGAAAGCCAGTCATCCGCCACAAATGGAAAAAGCATTTGTGATGCACTCACATTCTGAAACCAGAAAAACCAAAGTCCCAGAAACAATATAACATAGCCGTAATTTCTTTTCCTTTTTCTATTCATATTTTCTGCTCCCGTCTTATTATTTCCGCATTATTGTCCTTAATAATATATGACAGAAAGCCAAAAAATATGATGCCCAGAGTCAAAATATCAAAATACCTTCTCATTTGCAAAATAAGGTATTAAAATATAGAACTCCCGGCATTCTTGCTGAGAGATGCGCATCATGTAATGCATGACATACTTCTTCTGCGCATCTCACATCTGATATAAAATATTTATTATGGATTTACTAAAATATAACCGCCTGCACTAGATACACTCTTATAATAAACACTTGTAGATACACTCTTACAAGGAATCATATATTTTACAAGCTCCTTCATTGTAGTGAACTTAATTCTCTGTTTTTTACCAGACCATTTTCTTGTTGCAGAATCTGCCACAATAACCTTCCCTGTATTTGTCATACCAAGAAGTACCATTGTATGTTTCGAAGATGACCACTTATTTGTGTAAGAACCAAATCTTCCATTCTTTTGTGTACGATTGTTCACTTCAATAATAACAGGATTACCAGTTTTTAGATGTTTTTCAATCTGCCTTACTGCTGTTTTATCCTTGAAAAAACGAATATATCTGTTAGAGATATTACAATAACTTAACACTTTAGAAATACCGTAAAGAGAAACCGGACGCTGTGCTCCAAGAGACTTTCTGTAGTTCGCATTCCATCTGCTGCTCCCAAAAACCTTCTTCTCTAAAATTCTAGATGTCTTATTCGGTGTATAATTTCTATATTTTTTGCTGTATCCTGATAAAACAGTTGTCAGAGAACATACCGCACATCCATGTAAAGAAATAAAAGAATTCTTCTTATACTTCTTACTTGTCTGTGCAAATACACGATATGTTCTCTCACCATTCCCGCTCTGTACAGTTGCTTTATAGATATCTACCTTCGTATTCTTTGAAATAGTTGATTTTTTCGTTACGATCTCCTGTGCAGACACATTCATTCCTACAGAAGAAAGCAACAACACTCCGGCCAGAACAAATGCCATTATTTTTCTAGATAAATTCATTTTTCTTTTACTCTGTTTTTTCCCAAAAAACATATAATCCTCCTTTTTGTTTTTATATACTCTCAAAATCTTCGCACATAATCAAATGTATGAAAGCTTATGAACGCACACCTTAAAGCGTGTAAAATTCCTACTTAACAAATGAAACATACATTTTACATACCCGGCCATTATAACACAGCATTTATTCTGTGAAAAGAGAATTCTATAATTGTTTGTATTTTTCGAAAATTTAGCAAAATTCAGTTGACAAACATATGTTATCATGATAGAATGCTTTTTGTCAGGTTTGTACATCTGAATTGCTGATGTAGCTCAGTCGGTAGAGCGTCGCCTTGGTAAGGCGGAGGTCTCGAGTTCAAGTCTCGTCATCAGCTTGTTAGTATAAACGAAAATGAAAAGAGAATTATCTAACTATATGCTTCTTATCGCTGCACTAAAATGTTCAGTCGCATTTTAAGCTTGTTCTAAGACGCATATATTAGATAATTCTCTTTTTATTTTCTATTTATGTTATGGGAAGATTTAGGAATGGGAGAATTTTGGCTTCTACTTGCTCTTGAGGTAAATAGAGCACTTCCGACTTATCTCCCTTTCTCCTTAAAGAGAAACTAGAATCACACAGCCAGCCAAAGACAGAAAATGAACTGCCAGCAGCTCCTATCTGCGACCTCGAAACCGCAGATATATAGCCTGTGAAAAGAAAATCGCCTTATGAAAAAGTATTGATTTTGCGACTTTTGTGTTTTTTACAATGGAGTCAAAATCAATACTTTTTCATCAAAGACTTCTTCTCACCGCGACTAAAGTCACAGATAGGGGCCGTTTCTAGAGTGTGTTTCGTCCATTGATTCTATTATCAGTTTCTCTTATACAATACCTTCATGAAGTCAATGTAATTTTCTGATTGTGTGATTTTTTCTATCATCTCATCATTTTTTACGAGTGACATGATTTCATCATATACACAAACCAAACGATTCTCATCCCTGATTTCTTCTGGGAGCGCCAAAAGGAATATAATCTGTATGTTATCCTCCTTATAAGGCATTGGTCTTCGAAATACTCCTACAGATAAAACAATGCTGTCTCCTGCTTTTTGTACGGCATGTGGAATTGCAATGTTATCTATAGTCATGCTCGAACGGGATTCTTTTTCCCATACCCGTTCTTTAAAATCTGCATCTACATAACCTCTTTTTTCAAGAGTGTCTATTATATAGTTTAATGCGGAAGTATAGTCTTCCTGTTCTGATAAATTAAAGAAAGTATCTTCTTTTAAAATATTTGCCATGACATACCAGTTATCATCTAAGATTGCAGCATCTGTTCCTTTACAAAACTTTGCCTGTCGAAGCTTATTTTTTAATTCATTTTCATCAAAAATCTCATGGATATAGATGACTGGGCATTCGCACTCTATGATGTGTTCGGTTGTGCAAATGACAATATCATACTGGTCAAGTATTCCGCTTACCGCTTCTGACGGTGAAAGAATGTCAAGCTGGCTGCTACTGTCTACTACCTTACGAATCTGTACGGCAAATAATTGTGCAGTCACTCTTCCCTTATCACTGATAACCGCTATTTTCTGTTGCTTCTGATTTAACGTATTTACTTCTAAAAATACGCCAAAATAAGCAGCGAGGTATCCCATCTCTGCCTGTGTGACAACAACTTCTGCATCTTCTTTAATCACTCTGGCTGCTATTTCTGCCATTTTAAATGCCAGCGGATATTTATAGTGAATATCCTCAAACATTGGATTATCGATATGTACATTATAGCGGAGCCGATTAATCATAAACATGATATGATACATGAATTTTTCTGTAAATTCGTGCGTATCAATCGAAATATTTAATTCCTGACGAATCTGTTCTACAATCTTTTGTAATAACGGACGAATCTTTTCATCTAGTTCGATGCTGTACATATTTTTACTGTCCGCCGGAGTGCGCATTCCGATAATTGGAAGAAAAACAAATATTTTCTCCTCTATAGGAATCTCAATGTAAAATTCTTTTGAAATATCGTCAATTAATTCATCCACGAATGAAAAACTGTTTCTCGATACCAGATTATAGTATTTTTCCGGCATACGGGTAATGACATGCCCCGTTAAAAACCGGTCAAACATCAGTGTCATATAGTTTTCAAACATTTTCTGCGTGGATTCCTCAAAATTCTTTTCCGCCATTGCTTCACGAATTTTCCCTAACATCAGCTCATCTTGTGGATAATTCTGATAAATAGAGCCAAAAAGATTCTCCATCACAAACTTTCGGATATTTAGCTCTGAACCGCCAAGTGCAAGTCCCTTACTGGTCTTACCTACAATTTCAAGTTCATATTTCTCCATTGTCTGGCGAAGCTTTTTCAAATCACTGATTAGCGTACTTCGCCCTATATTCATCTCATAGGCAATATCATCGGTAAGCACTGGTTCCATTGCCCTCATAAGCTTCGCAAAAACATACTCCTGCCTCTTCTGTGAAGAGTTCATCAAATCATCTGTCTCAATAATACGGGCATATGCATTCTGAAAATCTCTGGTATCAAATACCCGGAGACTGCATTTACCCTGATTAATCTCAACCAGACCACTGTTTTTCAATTCTCTGTTAATATCTTTAATATCATTTCGAACTGTACGCTCACTCACCCCAAACCGCTGTGCAAGCATCTCAATATTCAATGCAGAATTTTTTCGCAAAACAGACAGAATGTTAGCCTGCCTGTTATCACCAAATAAATTTTTCATACCTCATCCATTATCCTTTTCAGATTTTTTAGATTTATCCAGAATACTGCCTCACTAATATTTAATCTCACAAGAGAGGAAAAGAGTTATATCTGAGATATATCAAATATTAATGGGACAGTATATCTGTTTTGTATTCACTTTTTAGGTAGCTATCCAGAGCATTTTTCAAACACGCTCTGGAATCTATTCACAAAATATCGCTTTCATAATTCTGATATTCCGAATAGCTTATAAATTTATTCTATAATCTGAATCGTTGTACCAACTTTAATTTCCGGAACTGCTTTTTCTTCTACATAAAGAGTTCCAGGAAGCTCTGCTTCTGTCATTCCGTTAAAACGGATAGTACAATGACCAAGACCTGCGAGTGTTACCGGCGCTTCTTCTCCTACGCAGGTAATCTTATATTCATTTTCATCAATCTTTAATGTCTGTCCTGCTTTGATTTCTCCATTGATTGGATTCACATCTACAGAATAGCAATAATCTCTAAGTTCTGCCGGAGCGCTGTCTCCAAAAATAATAATGAAGTCTCCTCCGTTCATCATCATAATATCTTTTCCAAGTTCTTTTACTTTATTCTCATAAATTACAGCCATGATTTTTCTGTCCTTTCTACACTTTGCTCCCTTTACATTGTAACACATTCTCCAATACATTACAGAGCTAATTTTTACATTTTTTCTATTACAATCTTCTTTATCGTTTCATTTGCAGCCTCATCTACATACTTATTTATAAATCTTATTTGTAAACTTTCTTTGCAAATTTTCTTTACTATAAATTTTTTACTATACCAAAATAGTTTTTCTTTTTAACTTCCCAGAAGGCGTTTGAAAAATGCTTTCTGCAAGATGTGCAGATTGCAGGAATGATTTTTCAAACACGCTCTAATGTACTTTTGGAACTTTCCCACAAAATCAATTGTGAGAAAGATTCCCGAAATACATCTTATATTCTCTTCTTACCCTACTTATGCATATAATCCAAAGCTTGCTGCATACGCGATCAATACTCGAATCCAGCCTGTTAAGAATCTGGAATACATAACGGAAAGTACACCAACTTCGATGGTTTCAGGCTCTGCTTCCGCAAGTCCAAGACCTACCGGGATAAAGTCACATGCGCCTTGACAGTTGATTGCGAAAAGGGCTGGAAGTGCAAGCTGTGGAGCGATTGTTCCCTTTCCAATTTCTGTTCCGATTAATGTTCCGACAATCTGTGCGATAACGGCACCTGGTCCAAGTAAAGCGGATAAACCTGGGATAGAACAGATTACACCAAGAGCAACCAGTCCAAAAACATTTCCTGCTAATGGAGTTAACAGTTTGGCAAATGCGTTACCAAAACCAGAACCATTAATGATACCTACAAGTAAAGATACAAATGCCATGAATGGAAGAAGTGTTGTGATACATGTCTGAATGGCATCACGGCCTGCCTGATAAAAGGTATTTACAAACTTACCAACACCTAAACCTACTTTTGTGATGATAGATTTGTTTTCCTGTGCCGCAAGTGTTTCTGATACTTTCTGATCTGCATTAAATTTCACTGCTTTTTCTTCTTTTTTCTCGGAAACTTCTGTAGCCTGCACTGCCTCTCCCTCTTCTGCAAGAGAAATCTGTTTAGAAGTAACTGCAGATACATAAATATCTTCTGTAATAAAATTAGCAAGTGGACCAGATTTACCAACTGGCATTACATTTACCGTAGGAATTCTTTTTTGTGGATAAATACCACAGCGAAGTGTTCCACCACAGTCTACAATAACCATGGCAAGTTCTTCTTCTGGTGCAGAACCGTGGAAGCCATCTACCGGTGTCATACCACTGAGTTCTACGATTTTTTTAAGACATTCTGGTGCAGTTCCACCACCAGTAATGTACATAACTTTATTTTTCTGTTCTGTTGGACGAATAATAAGTGGACCACCAAATCCCTGCGGACCTCTTTCAATCCTGATTGCTCTTAATTCTGACATTTCCGTTCCTCCCTCTATCGTTTCCTTTAATTTTCTGATATTTTTAATGTACGGCTAAGTTTTACACCCTGCTGTTTTTCTACATATCTTGTTGTAAACTCTGTTACCCATCCGGAAATAAAGTTTGCTACAAGACCAACTAAAAGATAACGTACTGCTAAAGGTGTTGTATCTAATTTTAAAGTAGAGATTCCATTTGCAATTCCAAGCCATACAAAAAGTTCAGATGCATTAATATGTGGGAAAATACCGTTGTTTGTATGACAGTGATATGTAGCGGAGGCATAGTATGCTGGTTTATAAAATTCTGGCATGAATTTACCCATGGAAAGAGCCATTGGGTTACCTAACATAAATGCAGATACAAATGGAAGTACAAGATAACGAAGAATCGGATTCTTGGTACATACTCTTGCAAGTTTATTTACAGATTCATCACCTGCTAATGCGATGATCGCATTCATTAATAATAACAGCATCAGGACTGTTGGAATAATTCCTGTAACCCAGCTTACAAACTGTTCTCCACCTAAGGTAAAAAGATTCATAAATCCTGAAGCCAATTTAACTAAAATATTCATAGTTACCTCCCTCTTTACGCTCCTGCGCGTCGATTAAATAGATTTGTTACCACATTGCCTGCTTTCTGGAAATTAGAAGGAGGCTGCGCTATCTCTTCCCCTGCCATGTATTTTTTATAGGTTAGTGCTGCGTCCTCTACGGCTTTTCTCAGATTCTTATGACTTTTTTCTACATCATTTGCAGATAAATCTCCAACATAACGTCCTTCAAATCCCGGAAAATCTTTTACTCTGGCAAGAAATGTCGTTCCTTCTATCTTTCTCGATTCCTGAATAATCCCCTTTTCATCTATGCGAAACATTACGATTGCCCCTGCATGGAATCCTCCCGACTTTCTGCCAATTGCGACCTTGCCCTTCCGTCTTAACCGAACAAATTCATTGTTGAAATTCTTCATCTGAAAACTGCTTAACACAAACTGGATGACAAATGCCAATCCAATTACAAGTGCTATTTTTATCATAGCGAACCTCCTTCTCTCTTCCCTTTCCATAAATATGTTTCCGGGAAATCTACTGTAAAGACAGCTACAGCAGATATTCCCCTGAGCTTGTTTAAAAAATGCTCTGATACATATTATGTCAAGCAGATTATCCTCTGGATTTTCCTCCAGAAATGTTAACTGTTGTTCCTGTGATGTAGCTTGCCTGATCCGATACGAGGTATGCTACAAGACTTCCTACTTCATCAAGCTTTCCGTCTCTTCCGATTGGAATTACTTTACTGTAATCTGTGGATAAATCTTCTGGTTTTACCCCTCTTGTATATGCTAAAGCTTCATTGTAAGCTGTGGTACGAAGACCTGTTGCTTCCATGATTCCCGGTGCACATGCAACAACTCGTACATTGTACTTTCCAAGTTCCTTTGCCCAGGAACGAGTGAAGCTGTCTACAGCACCCTTTGTAGCAGAATATGCTGACTGTCCTTGAGAACCTTCTTTTCCAGATTCACTGGACATATTTAAGATAACTCCATGTCCCTGTTTTACAAGTTCTCTTGCAACTGCCTGTGCACAGAGAAAAACACCTTTTACATTAACTGCGAACATCTTTCCAAAAGAATCTTCATTTAACTCGTATTCTGGCTTTTCTCCCTTTACATCAACAAGTAATCTTGGAAGATTAATTCCTGCATTATTTACTAATGCATCAATCTTTCCATATTTTTCAAGAACGGCCTGCACCATCTGGTTTACGCTTTCTGGGTCTGTAACATTACACTGTACACAGTAAGCGCCGTCAAGTTCATCTCCTGTTTTTACATTAAGGTCAACGGCAACTGCATTTGCCCCAACCTTTACAAGAGTATCTACTACATGTTTTCCGATACCGGAAGCACCACCTGTTACAATAACCACCTGTCCGTCTAATCCCAGCCAATTTTCATTCATCATGTAATCCTCCTTTTTAAATATACTTTTCAAATCTTTCCTGTCTGATTTTTAAGTACTTAAGCACTTTTGATTTACAATGCCATTATAGTAAGGATTACCCGCTTTTTTAATACGTGCTTTTTCGGCCTTTCTGAAAATTAATTATATGCCAGATTTCCTTATTTGTGAAAAGGTTTAGTACAGTGGATTTCCTGTTTTTTGAAAAGCGTTAGTGTGGAGAATTTCCCAAACAGGGAAAAAGGGCTGATTAATGATTTGGAGCAACTAATAGACGAAGTCATTGCCCCTAATAAGGCATATTTGTGATTTTAGTCATGGCGCGTTGAATGTTCGCTTTATGCGCTCGCATCCAACACTTGCTCCGAGACCACAAATATGCCTTATTAGGGGCAATGACTTCTGTGCTGTGAATGGAAAAGGTGAATTAAACAGCTGGTGGGCAGTTTGAAACTGAAACTTTTATCTTCTCTATAAATGCGCCTTAGCAAATGATGGATGTAGTCGAGCATTCATCATGCAGTGATACGAAGCATTTATTATACAATGCCCTTTTGTCATGGTTGTCTGTTTATCCTTAACTCAGTTTTTCTTTTAAAATCTCCAATGTTTCTTCAATTCCCTTATCACCTTCGTCTATGATCAAGTCAGCATATTTCTCGTAGAGTACGCTTCTCTCTTCGAAAAGGTCAAGTAAAGTCTGACCATCTTTTAAGGCTACGCCTCTTCCTTTTAAATCTCCAAGTCGTTTGGATAGAATCTCATATGGGCAACGAAGATAAATTATCTGGCAGGTATCTTTGTAATGAAGCATTGCTTCTTCACAATATACTGCACTTCCACCTGTAGCGATGACAGAATGCTTTGCATTGACTTCGCGGTTTACCTGGTTCTCTACTGCAAGGAATCCATCATGTCCCTTTGTTGCGATAATATCTTTTAACAGCATTCCTTCCTGTTCCTGAATGAGAAGGTCTGCATCAAGGAACTGATAACCTATCTCTTTTGCTAAAATAACACCAATTGTACTTTTTCCTACACCGGGCATCCCGATTAAAACGATACTTTTTCCGTCTTTCATAAATTGCTCCTTATATATCTTATTAATCTTCTTAAAATTCACTTCGCAGAGCATTTCACTTATCATTTGGTTTCAATTCACAGTCAGTAAATCACATGGAAGCCTGTCAAACCTTAAATGCCGACCTAAATTTAACTTCATATCAGTAAAATTTACTTACTATTTATCCCAAAATATTCTAAAGAAAAACTATTTTCTGCTTACTTATGGTTTGCATACTTTACAAGCTTCGTAGCCTTCTTTTATTAAAATATCTCTGCTTTTTGAAGATATGACCTTGTTCTCCTCATTCATCTGCTTTACAAAACGGCAGGTTGAAAGATGAAACTTGCCTGTGTCTTCATTTATAACATAGGATACCTTATTTTTGGAAGTATTTTTTGCTGTACTTTCTGTAGTTTTTTTCGATGAAGTTTTTGAGGATGCCTTATCTGTAGTACTCTTTGCTGTAGTACTCTTTGCTGTAGTCTTTTTTGAGGAAGTCTTAGAAGTTGTTTTACCTGCACTATCCTTAACAGAACCCTTTTTTGAGGCTGTACTCCAACTAGAAGAAGAACCTTTTGGCTCGCCTGGTGTCCATGTTGTATCTGGTGAAGCATTCCATGTAATATCACTTCCATCACTGTAGGCTACAATTGTTCCCTGATTATCGGTACGGAAAGTCTTAATACCTCGGCTTCGGAAGTTATTTAACGTCTGTGCGGATGGATGACCGTACTTATTCCCCTCACCACAGCTAATGACAGCATATGCAGGACTCACTTTATCAAGGAAATCATCGCTGGAACCAGTCTTACTTCCGTGATGGGATGCTTTATAAACATCGGCAGAAAGGTCTTCTCCTGTATCTATCATATCGTCTTCTGCCTGCTTTGCTGCGTCTCCTGTAAATAGAAAACGATTCTTACCATATTGGAGCAAAATTCCAATCGACCAGTCATTGGTATCATCCCCATAATCCTTTACCGGTGCAATTATCGTAAATGTTGCATCTCCTAAAGAATATGTCTTGCCAAGCTTCGGAGCCTGCGCTTTCTGGTTCTTAGACTTTAATGCCTGCACAACATCATCATATGTCTTCGTATCCGAGGTGACATCCGGCATAAAGACCTTTTTACAATCAAACTTATAAACAACAACATCAAGCCCGCCGATATGATCCGCATCAGGATGGGTACCTATAGCGTAGTCAATCTTCTCCACATTTTGACTATCTAGATAAGACTGTACCGCTGTTCCTTCGCTGTTGTCTCCTGCATCAATAAGCATCGCATGGCCTCCGACCTTTATTAAGGTAGAGTCCCCCTGTCCCACATCAATAAAATGTACCTCCATACCAGAACCATTCTGGCTTATCTTACCATCCGTTTCATCTCCGCTTCCTGAAATTGCAACAGAACTGCCCTCACTGCATCCTGCCATACAGAATGCAAGTAATAATGATAACAAAAGTATTTTTATCTTTCTCATCTTCGTCCTCCTCTTACAAACATATGTTTGTATATTATCATATCGTATTTTGAAGCAAAGGTCAATAGCATTTTGCCCTCTTCCTATCATACCTTGCCATATTTTGTTTTCATATCCCCTCTGTTTTTATTAATTTTTTACAGGAACACATCATATAAAGCGATTGTTTTTTTACAAAAAATACGATATGATAATATACAATTAAGAAAGGAATGTGTGCTATGTTTGAAATGTTTGCTACCATTGTAGCTGCCTGTGCTGCCGCTATCTATGGTCTTTCACGCTCAGTTTTTATGTCCGGCGTACATCGTAATCTTTATCGCGCCGCATTTATCGGTATTATTATTCTTGTGTATGTTACTTACCGCATTTATCATTACATCAAGTTTAAGAATATCAAAAAACTGAATGTCGATTTTGATGATTATCTTTACTATGATAAGTACACCTCCCCACTTTACCGGGCAGGATATTTTATCAGTTATCTCGTACAGAATATTCTCTTTGACTATACATACATGAAGAGAAACTACAACTTCTGTAAAGGTCTTGACGTTTACGATGGTGGAGTAAGCGAATACTATATCAAGTTCCGTAATACCTGGTATCGCTATTTAAAACTCACTATGATTCGTCATCGCATTTCTTTAAAGAAATTGCAGGCATTTTCCTGTGATATGAAGAATGAGATGATCATTGCTGCTTTAAATACACCAGAAGAAAAAGAAATGCATCACCAGTTTACAAAAGATGCTGCGGCATATTTTCAGGAACATCAGTCTTTTAACAAAAAAGTTATTGAACAGTTTGCAAACTATGCGGAGATTACACCAATGTTTCGAAAGAATGTGTTAAAACATTACCGCGCTCTTGCTTATACGGCGAAGAAAGAACCTGAGATGGTGGCGATGGTGAAGAAGCAGGAATTCCGCAGAGAGAGGGATGTTAACGACTTTAAAAAGATGAATTTCCGATAAACGGAAATTTGTGATTTAATTCATTAAGAAACACACAGCCCGGGAAGAGAACCGATCCCCTATATTTGTGACTTTAGTCGCTGCAGGTTGAATGTTCGCTTACACGCTTGCATCCAACCTTTGCTCCGAGGCCACAAATATAGGGGATCGGTTCTCTTCCCGGGCTGTCTATTTTCTAATGAATTAAATAGTAAAATTATTCAGCGTAAGTATTTCTTTTACTTTTTAATATTATAATCCAGATAAAGTTCTCATTATCAAATCTACATCCTTATTTTCAAGTTCTTGGATGATATGTAGATATGTTTTCTGTGTAGTTGTCATACTTGCATGTCCCAGTCTTCGTGCTACACTTGCAATAGATACTCCAGCAAATAACAATAACGATGCATGCGTATGGCGAAGACCATGAATAGAAATATCGGAAATGCCACACTGTTTACAATGTCTTGTAAGGACATCATTAACTGTAGAATTATAAATTTTTGATTTACCTATAAAAATAGGTTCATCTTCCGGTAAACCTTTTATCAACTCCGAAAACTTGACTACTATTTGCCAGTCAATCTGAATCTTTCTTACCGATGACCTGTTCTTAGTCGGCAAAAACCCTCCTTCTCCTTTGTAATCCCAAGTTTTACTTATCGACAAAGCCTGTCTGGCAAAATCAAAGTCAGATGGTGTAATCGCAAGAGCCTCTGAAAAGCGCATTCCTGTTTTTGCAACTAAAAGTATAAACCAATCCCAGTTTGGTTCTTCTGAAAGATCTAAGCTGGCAATTAACGTATGTAATTCAAACTGGTTTAAATATTTTATCTTTTTGGCTCTCGGTGTTTTCCCTTTAATAATTGCCTTTCTGGTAGGGTCTCTTTCAATCATACCTTCATCTAATGCATCTAAAATTGCTCCTTTGAGCTGATGATGAAAATCTAATGTAGTCTGTCTCTCATGCTCTTTCGCATAATCATTTAAAATCTGCTGATATGCTGTTCTTGTCAACTCAGAAACTTTTAATTCTGGTGCCAGTTTCTGTATCCACTTCTGAGTCATTAAATACTTCGCCATTGTAGCTTCTCTTATCGCACCTTTCTTATACACATCAACCCACTGGGCGTAGTATTCATAAAAGAGAGGTGAATTATTTGTGTTATTAAGCATAAGTTCCCTCCATCCCTTGAAATTACTTACGCTGATACAAACATTTAACAATGAACCTTTTTATATACTTGCTATTAACGGCTTAATTTCTTTCTCCAGTGTCTCCTTCAGTTCCGCTATCATCCGGGAATAATATTTGAACTTAGGTAAAGCTTTCTCCTGCTCTGCCTTATAACTAGTATAATCAACATTCTTTTTAATTACACTTTCATTAGGAATTTCACCGTTCCTGTAATGCATTGCCGCATACATTACATCACCTTTCATTGCATACCAGCTTTCACAAAATTCAGAAACAACTTTTTCTATGCAATCCTGCTTCATATTTTCTACAATATTAAGAATAGACTGTCCCTTATATTTTGTTTCATCTTTTTCGATTTCTTCTATCAAATCAGACATAATATCTGCTACTTTTTCATTATCCTTACGTAATTCCTCTACATACTGTTTTGCTTCATCTATCTTCTTCTGTCTCTCTTCTGGTGTTATATCTTCTTCCTCTTCTGTTGGTGTAACAATATTTTGAATAAGATTGATGATGTACTCATAATCAATTTTTGTATTACTATATGCCATCAATTCATAATCCTGATCTACATCCGTCTCCTCTATGGCAGTTTCTGAATCATTCGTTTTTTCTTCTCGAATTTCCTCCATTACATTTTTATAATGTCCTACATAATCATCATACTCTTGCTCGGTAATTCCATATTGTTCAAGCATACTGTCGTCATAGTTTGTAAAGGATTTTAACTGGGCAAACAGACTGTCGAAAGATTGGAACATCTTCGCAAAAATCTTCTTTTCTTTCATAGACATTTCAGGGATTTCCGAAGGACTCTCGGCACAAACTCTGAGCGCGGAAAGGGCTTTGCGAAATGCCGGTTCTACCTCTTCCCATTGTGCTAAAATTGCAATTCCTGTACTACCTGCTGAGTATAATTTTACTGCATTATCAACACTTTCTTTAAATAATTTCGGAGCTTGAAAGGTTACAATCTGCCCATTGCTTTTATTTTTATCAAAAATACGATTCGTTCTTGAAAATGCCTGTATCAAATCATGCGGTCCCATTGGCTGTCTGTCAATAAAAATAGTGGACAGACAAGGTGCATCAAAACCTGTTAATAAGCGGTCTACAACGATAACCAAATCTAACTGTTCATTTCTACTCTTAAACTTTGCATCCTTTCTCGCCAGTCTTTTGTTAAGGTTTCCATTATAGCCCTGTATCTGTGATAATTCATATTTGGTGCCAAACATTCCATTATAATCATCTAAAGACTTTTGCATTTTCTGTTGGTTCACGCAGGAACCTTCTTCATTTTCTGTTACAGAATATGTAATCGCAAACTTAGGAAAATCCGGCAATACCTGCTTTATCTTTTCATCAATTTTTAATGAAGATTCCCCATTTTTTATTTTTGTCAGTAAATCATAATATTTCTGTGCTAATTGAATGGAACTTGTTGTAAGAAGTCCCTCATAAGTCTTACCTTTTCCATTTTGAAATCCCAATTTATGATAGGATTTATTAAGAATAATATCAAGCACCCGTAACATATGCGTTTCATTATTATATACACTGCTATCTGTTTCATCTGCTACATTTTTCGGACCATTATGTTCCACTTGAAAACCTAACACTGCTTTATCATGAATCGCATTTTGTATTGTATATTTGTGAAGACGTTCTCCATACAATTTTTCTGTTGTTCTCGGCAAATCTCCCAACTGCGGATATGGATTTTCTGCAAACCGAGGCGTTCCGGTAAAACCATACCACAAAGAACGTCCAAAAAATCTTTCTAATTCTCTTTTCGTCTTTGGTGTAACAGCTCTATGACATTCATCTACAACAAATGCAATTTTTAAATTTTTAATTTTCTGATATTCCGGTGTATCTTCCTTTAGCCTTTTACTAATTAAAATCTGCATTTTCTGAATCGTTGTAACAATAACCTGCCTATCTTCAGATTTTAGCTTTTTCTTTAAATCATTCACATTATCGGTCTCATCAACATCCACCAAATCATTATTTGCATATGCCTGAAAAGCCATTGTTGTCTGTGTATCTAAATCTTTTCGGTCAATCAAAAAAATTGCTTTATCAATTGCCGGAATATCCATCAATAAATTTCTGGTTGCTTTATAAGAAGTTAATGTCTTCCCTGATCCAGTCGTATGCCATACATAACCAGACCTTCCCGTTTTTGAAGCCTCCCTTATAGATTCAATTGCATGAATCTGATATGGACGAAGTAAAATCAACCGTTTCGCATCTTCATCTAAAACCGTATATCTTGCAATCATTTCATGTGCTTCCGGTATTCTAAGTACACTTTTTGCAAAATCAAGATAATCAGATACAGAATTATTCTCCTGATCCACCCATCCACTCATAAATTTGGGATTTAATTCCGTATCCCCGGCCGCCGCAAAATATCTGGTATCTACGCCATTGCTGACAACAAACATCTGCACCGCTGAAAAAATACCGGTAAACTTACCTTCTCCAATATACTTTCTAATCTGCCAGAATCCATCTATATAAGAATGCTGCTTATTCTTCAATTCTATATGTATCAATGGAAGTCCATTAATCATCAACGTCACATCAAAACGTCTGTCTCTTGTTGATGCTGCAGTATCTTCTTCCGTTTTTAACGCACTGTACTGATTAATCACCTCATATACACTACTTCCACCTGCTATATGTTCATGATTCATGACTACAAGATGTAATCTTTCCGTATCTCTTTGCACATGTACCTGTACTTTTCCGTTTTCACCAACCAGCCATTCTCCAGCCTTATAAAAGGAAGAAAACTGTAATTGGTTTTTAACCTGTTCAAATTCTGAATCCGAGAGCAGTTCTCCATTCAATCTGTCTTTATTATTTTGCTCAAGAATATATTTAAAATTTGCCCATAAATCCGCTTCCGTTTTTAAATCTTCTCTGTAAGTCCACTGGGACTCTCCGTAGACTAATTGTTCTATCAGTTTTCTTTCTATTGTTGATTCTAATTCTGGCATTTGGTAATCCCCCGTAATAATATTCTATTTCTATCCTCTTTCTTAGAAACCACCATTTTGATATGCTCTTGCAATCACATAAGATGGTTCGTAAAAAGCACTGCAATTATAATTATCAATCACATCGCAAATTTCATCATTATAAACCCAAAGGATTCCCTCTGTAAAATCCTCTTTTCTAGAAAGTGTATCTGCAATCAATCTTTGATATACTTCTCCCATATCCAACGAAGTCGGAATAAGCGTTGCTAATTCTGAATCGACATTTGTAATGTCAAAACTTCCTTCTACAAGTCCATAATCTCTAATCCAATCCGCTTCCACCTTTTCTAGATTCTCACAATGCAACGTGCTGGCACAGCTAAGTAAGTGATATAATTCATCTTTCCCTATAGCATTCACCACATATTTATTCTTCTGCTTAATATGTCTGGCCACACGTTCAATCATATAACAAATAAAATATAAGTCATTCATAGTTATATCTTCGTCTGGAAAATATTTGTTTTTCATAATGTATTTCTTCCTTTAAATCTTCCTTTTTAGGCTGAATTTTATCTTTTTTCTATAAAAACATATTTTTTAGCATGTATTTTCTTATAATTTGTAGTTGATTGCACTTGCGCTGGTGAAGAGTGATGAGGTTATCGATGTTGCGGAAATATGTTCCTATTTTGGTCTGCTCTTCCTTTTTGGGAACTTTAATTTCAAATTCTGCATATTCCTGTGCATTTACTCCGGGCTGTCCAGAACGTTGAGAAGTCACAGCAATATACTTGTTATATCTGTCTGTCAAGGTATTCTGAAATACAAATTCCGTGTCATATTCTTCTTTAATTCTTGCTCGAATCAAGAAGCCTGCATAGTAAACTAATCCATCAGAATTCTTGTAAATATAAGATTTTCCGACACTTGCACCTGTTCTTGCAAATAGAATATCTCCTTCAGTTAGTTTATAATTATCTGCACCAGTTAACTCAATATCCGGGGAAGTAAGATTGTCTGTTAAAAACTCATGTGTGTTATCGTCAATATCTGTAATTCTAATATATTTATTTTCTCCATCATATTCTTTCGCTGCTGCATTCAATCCATATTCAAAAGACGATGCAAGTTCACCCAACTTACGCTGTTCCCAATCTTCCGTATACCCCTTAAATCTTATCTTCGTCTTTCCCATTTTCTCACCTCTCCATCTTTTTAACCAGTTCATTTAACGATGCCATTATCTTCTCATCTGATGATGTCAGCTCTTTTAAAAGAGATAAAAACTCTCCTTCTGCCTGTTCGATTTCTTTGTTCGTCTGTTCCATTTCTTTTAAAACTTCATTCAGGTCAATTTCTGGTTCTTTTTCAAATGTATCTACATAGCGAGGAATGTTAAGGTTAAAGTCGTTCTTTTCGATATCTTCAAAGCTTGCAAGGAAGGATTCTTTTTCTACTGTTTCTCTCTTACTATATAAATCCATCACAGCTTCAATATGCTCGTCTGTCATTTCGTTCTGTTTTTTGCCTTTATTGAACTTTTTAGATGCATCAATAAATAATACATCTCTTCCATCTCTATGTTTTTTCAATACAATAATACAAGTCGGAATAGAGGTGTTGTAGAAAAGGTTTGCCGGAAGACCAATTACTGCATAGATGTTGCCGGAACGCAGTAATTTTTCTCTGATTTTTCCCTCTGCCGCTCCTCTGAATAGTACTCCATGAGGGAGAACGATTGCCATTGTTCCATTATTTTTTAAATGATAAAGTCCATGAAGCAAGAACGCATAATCTGCCTTTGATTTTGGTGCCAGCACACCATAATCACTGAATCTTTCATCCTGTAAAAACCCGGCTGCTGCGCTCCATTTTGCAGAATATGGAGGATTCATAAGTACCATATTAAAGTCTGTTTCTTCTCCTGTAGGCCAGTCTCCATCTAAGGTATCACCATTTCGAAGCTTCTGATTTTCTGCAACGATTCCATGCAAAAACATATTCATTCTTGCCAGATTATAAGTTGATGTATTTAATTCCTGTCCATAATATCTAATATATTCAGGATATTTTACATATTTTTTAGCATTCAGAAGAAGGGAACCCGATCCCATACATGGATCATACACAGATAACCCTTTCTTTTCTTCTTGTCCATCAATTGCAATCTTCGTTAAAATTTTAGATACTGCCTGTGGAGTATAGAACTCTCCTGCCTTTTTACCCGTTTCTGATGCAAACTGACCAATCAAGTATTCGTAAGCATTTCCAAGAATCTCTGCATCTGAATTTAATAAATCTGCTTTATCAATTTCCTTGATCAAATTGGCAACTGTATCACTCTGTTTCTGGTCTCCTGTTCCCAAACGATTCGAATACAAATCAATATCCGTAAACAAATCTGCAAATATAGGATCACTTTGTTCAATATTATTAAAAGCTTTTTGTAACTGCTCTCGGTTAAAGGAATTATTTCTTGCCGCATCTGCAAAACAAGTATAGGTAAGTTCCGGTTCGATCACATAATGACATTCCTGTTTCATTTCTGCCTTTAACTCTTCCCCATCTTCGCTCTGTAATACTTCTTCATAAGCTTCCAGAGCTTCCTTTAAAGTTCCCGGTTTGCCATCACAAATCATATCGTATACTTTAATCAGAAAAGAATCTGATAAATATTTATAAAAAACGATTCCTAACAAATAATCCTTATATTCATTTGCATCCATCTTCGAACGAAGAATATCCGCTCCACTCCATAATACACTAATCAAATCTTTGCTGTTTTCTATCTCAGCCATTTTTCTTTATCCTCCGCTCTTTTTCCTTTCATCACCATTGGCCTGATGATTTATAACTATTTAGACCCATACAGTTTTCGATATATTTTACGCAATGATTCTAAATACTTACGATGATTTACAGTAAAAGTATACCATATTCAAAAAAAATTGATATATAGAAAACCTCACCACAGGACTACTCCTGCAGTGAGGTCTTACAATCTTCGTAATATATTCAATTCATCTATTGAGGGATATCGTTTATATATTTTTTCAATCCATCTTCGTTGAAAAATCATACTCTTCATTTTTCTCAATATAATATGACACAATATCCCCTACCAAAATAATTTCATTAGAAAGAATATTATCCATATTACTCATCTTCCCCTATGTTTTTCCTTTTTCTTTTCCTGTCTTAACTGAAACTGATATTCCGCTTCCGCCTGTTTTTGCTTCCTGCTTTTTATTTTGCGTTCCTGCTTATTCTGCTCTTGCTGTAGTTTAAGTGCCTGCTGTGACTTTGTTCCAATCCCGGTATTACGTAATTGTTTTTTTACTTCTCTCTGTCTCCTCTTTGGATTCTGTTTTACCTCCTTAATAACGGTTGTTACCGACGGGCTAAATTGCAAATCATAGTAGTGTTTTAATAAGAACTCGTACACTTCATAATCCTTTGGTTCAGTACCAAATGTTACTTTTGATACAGATAGTTTCTTTCCTTGAACTTTCTCGAAAACACCTACCCAGAATGGTTCCTCAAAATACACTGTCAATTTGTCACTTACTTTGTTCATAAATCTTCCCTCCTGAAATGAAAATTAATAAATGAACAAAGAACGGACAACCCGGAGGGGCAGGTTACTTACCACATTTTTTTGTGACGGCCGGGCTACCTACCGGCTCTGGTATATATTTTTATATACGTTGCGTTTTTATCTCTGTTTTTATACTTTTAAAATTGTTACTTCCACTATATCTCAGCCTGCACTATATGACCCAAATTCAGTTCATCGCAAAAAAGGTCATATACATACGATGAACTTTCACAATACAAGCCGGTTTCCTTATCCTGAAGCTTTTCAAACACTTCAGAATTATAAAACTTATTCATTGCCTCATCATATTCTAATCCCTGTTCTTCAGTAATCATATCTACAATGTCCAAAATTATATATTCAATCAACTGGTCTTGCTTACTCTATAATCTCATTTTCATACTGGCGAAATAATAATGCCATATTATCATCCTCCTAAACAAATCCTATAAAATATAGTATATCATAATCTCAAAAAAATTAATATACCAGCACGAATCTCAACTCCTATTAATCCATTAAACAGACAATAGAATTCTAAAAAACTCTTATTCACTCACAACCATTTCATAATAAACAAAAACTTCAACTTTCATCCCCAAATCATCCCAGCTTCTGCTTTAATTCCCCCATCCAGCCACAGCCAGCCCTCGAAGAAAAAAACACCCTATATTTGTGGCCTCGGAGCAAGGTTTGAATGCGAGCGCATAAAGCGAGCATTCAAACCGCCGCGACTAAAGTCACAAATATAGGATATCTTTTTTCTTCGAGGGTGTCTGTCTGTCATCGAATTAAACCAGAACTACTCAGAACTATTTCCCCATTCTCTGTCTCACGATTTCAAAGGCAAGTACTCCCGTTGCTACAGAAGCATTCAGGGAATCAATATCTCCCTTCATCGGGATAGAAGCAATGTAGTCGCACTTTTCTTTGACAAGGCGGCTTACACCATTTCCTTCGTTTCCGATGATAAGACCGATAGAACCAGTAAGATTTAAGTCATACATGAGTTCTCCACCCATGTCACCGCAGACAAACCACATACCTTTGTCCTTGAGTTCATCAATTGTTCTGGAAAGGTTTGTTACGCGAGCTACTGGTGTGTAGTTTAATGCACCGGCAGATACTTTTGCAACAGTACTGGTAAGTCCTACTGCACGTCTTTTTGGAATGATTACGCCGTGTGCGCCTGCGAGGTTTGCGGTACGGATAATCGCTCCTAGGTTATGTGGGTCTTCGATTTCATCGCAGAGAATGAAGAATGGAGCTTCTCCTTTTTCTTCTGCTTTTTTGAATAAATCTTCTACGGTTGCATATTCGTAAGCGGCTGCGATTGCAACAACACCCTGATGCTTTTCGTGAAAAGATAAAGAGTCTAATTTTTCTTTGGAGACAAACTTGATTAATGTATCTCTCTTTCTGGCTTCGCGAAGGATCGACTTAATCGGACCATCCTGGCAGCCATCTAAAATGAATAATTTATCAATTGTTTTGCCGGAGCGGTATGCTTCCATTACCGCATTACGTCCGACAACGGTACACTCTTCGTATGCCATATTTTTCCTCATTTCTATCTTTTAATTATAAATTATCTGCATCCGACAGACAAATTCGGATTAATTCCTCTAACCGCTCCATCTGTCCGGAAAGATATAAATATCCCATTAATGCTTCAAATCCAGTGGCGATATGATAATCGTGGCTGGACTGATTCTTTGCAGGTGATGGAGATTTCGCATTCTTTCCGCGGCGAAAAACTGCCTTTTCCTCATCGGTAAGTAAAGGCTTGATTTTCTCCATCATCGCTGTCTGTGCCGCCGCATTAACGTAGCTGATCGTTTTCTGGTGATAATGGTTTGCCTTATCGTTTCCCTTTGTCACAACCATTGTGCGGACAAACAGTTCATAAATACAGTCCCCGATATAGGCAAGCCCCAGGGATGAGTATCCCCGAAGCTCTTTTTCTGTTAATGGAAAATGTTCTGCAATTCCTTTTAAGCACGTTTCCATTTGACACCTGCTCTTGTATCTTCAAGAATGATTCCTTTATCTGCTAATAAATCACGGATTTCATCGGCGCGGGCAAAGTTCTTTGCCTTTCTTGCTGCCTGTCTTTCCTCAATCAATGCTTCAATATCATCATCAAGAAGTTCTTCTTTTTTCTCTGTGATAATACCAAGAATATCGCAAAGCTGTACGATTATGTCAAGAAGCTGCTGTGCATATGCTTTGCTTCCGCTTTCTGCTGTAACGTTAGCAAGTTTTACAAGTTCAAAGATTGCAGCGATTGCATCGGCTGTGTTGAAGTCATCTTCCATAGCTGCTTCATATTTCGCTTTTAATGCATTTGCCTCTTCTAAGTTCTTCTGATCTTCTACGTTAAGTTCTCCTTCTGGAGCTGCTGCGATCACTTCCCTTAAATGGTCAATTGCTGTGAGGATTCTCTCAAGACCATTCTTAGAAGCTTCTACTAACGTATCGCTGAAGTTTAATGGACTTCTATAGTGTGCACTTAACATGAAGAAACGGATAACCTGTAATGGATACTTTTCACTGATTTCTCTTACAGTAAAGAAGTTTCCGGCAGATTTGGACATTTTCTTATTATCAATATTTAAGAATGCATTATGCATCCAGTAATTTGCAAACTTTTCATCGTTGCATGCTTCGCTCTGTGCGATTTCATTCTCATGATGAGGAAATACTAAGTCCTCTCCGCCTGCATGAATGTCGATTGTATCACCAATGTACTTCTTAGACATTTCAGAACATTCGATATGCCAGCCTGGACGTCCTTCACCCCATGGAGATACCCATGCAGGTTCGCCCTCTTTCTTTGGCTTCCATAATACGAAATCCATCGCATCTTCTTTCTCATCACTTACTGCGATACGGATTCCTGCTCTCATATCATCAAGATTCTTCTTAGAAAGCTGTCCGTAATTTTTAAACTTACGAGTACGGAAATATACAGTGCCGTTCTTCTCATAAGCATAACCTTTTTCAATTAATGTAGAAATCATGGCAATCATTCCGTCAATTTCTTCGGTTGCTTTTGGATTATGTGTGGCAGGCTCGATATTAAGCCCCTCCATATCTTTTTTACACTCTGCAATAAAACGTTCTGAAATCTCAGATGCAGGAACGCCCTCTTCGTTTGCTTTTTTAATAATTTTATCATCAACATCTGTAAAGTTAGAAACGTAATTTACATCGTATCCCTTATATTCGAAATATCTTCTTACCGTATCAAACACGATCATTGGTCTGGCATTACCGATATGAATGTAGTTATATACCGTAGGTCCACAAACATACATTCCAACCTTTCCCTCATGTACTGGAACGAATTCTTCCTTCTGTTTGGTAAGTGTATTATACAGCTTCATGTTATTCCTCCTTTATCAATGAAAAAGCTCCGTCTCCCCGGAGAGACGAAGCCTTCCGCCGTCTTTATTCACGTACTTTTTAGTCTATTCAATTTCCCTGCTTTTGTCAATAATAAATCAAAAAAATGTTAGCTATCTAATATTATTATTCGCATCTTTTAATCGTAAGTGAACTCATTTTACAGGAATAATCCTTTTCAGTGACATGCTCCCACCACTTAAATCATAGATTTTGAAGTGGGGGCTTCTTGCTCAATGGCTCTACTGAGCCAAGTATCTACAAACTATCCTCGCGTGCCCCGCGATTCTTTTGCCCGGATACGGGCATATTTCTTATTATCAGCTTGTCCGGATACGGACAGTTTATGCTGTCAACATCCTTCTTGCCTCTTCACGTATGTTGATTGCTGCATTACAATCTCTGTCCATCTTATTTCCACACACACAGTGATAAACTCTTTCGGATAATTTCAGCTCTTTCTTTACCCTTCCACATTTACAGCATTTTTTACTGGAAGGAAAGAAACGGTCTACCTTTACCATTTTCTTCCCTTTCCAC
>NZ_ACEP01000016.1 GCF_000173975.1 Anaerobutyricum hallii DSM 3353 | reverse complement strand
ATTTCCTGCGAGCGTCTCTTTTCCTGCGGCAAATCAGAATTGTTCAATTTCATGGTATACTCTGCTGATTGGCAACCCTACGACATTGTAGTAATCTCCCTTTATTTCGGAGATAAATATCGCTGCCAGACCTTGAATACCATATGCTCCGGCTTTATCCATCGGATCGCCAGATGCTACATAATCTGCGATTTCTTTTTCTGTCATGGAAACCATTGTCACATCGGTACATTCGTGGAAGGTTGTCTTTTTTTCTATGATACCTTCTTTTACTGAAAACAACGCTACTCCTGTATACACCTGATGTGTCCGACCGGATAAAGAGGCGAGCATCGCTCTAGCATCTGCTTCGTCGGATGGCTTTCCAAGAATTTTCCCGTCAAGCACTACAATAGTATCAGCACCGATTACAAGGCAGTTGTCTTCTTTTTTATTATGAAGATTAACGACAGCTTCTGCCTTTCTTGCGGCAAGTTCCTCGACCATTTCTGTCGGAGATTCCTCTGCCACATTCTCGTCAGCGTTGCTTACTTCTACTTCAAAGTCAAATCCAGCCTGTGCCAGTAATTCTTTTCTTCTTGGCGAACCAGATGCTAATATAATATTCATTTCCTTAATTCCTCTCTTCATTTTCTTACGTTTATTATTTTATCTATTATTGCATCAGATTCTTTTACCCAATGATTCGAATGGATAATTTCTCGTAATCAACCGCGACTTTCCATATACAAAATAGACTGCGTACTTTATTAATCAGAGCAGTCTTAATAATTAATTCTACGAATTCAAAATCAAGAATGCCCCGGCATTCTTGCTGCGAGATGGGAATCATTTCACATCTGATATAGCTAAATTAATACCATCTTGTCATCGGCAAATCGTTATTTACCCCATTCGTAAATAATATTTGATGCAAATCAATGATACCATTCATGAATGTGGCGGCGCAAGCGCAAAGATATAATTCCCACATACGGACGAATCTTTCGCCAAACATTTCTCTTACTTCATCTTTATGTTTCTGGAAGTTTGCGTTCCAACAGAGTAATGTTTTATTATAATGTCTTCTAAGACTCTCCACATCCAATGTATAGAATTGATAGTCACCTGCAATGTTGATAATCTCACGTAGTGATGGGACAACTCCACCTGGGAAAATATATTTCTTTACCCAGGCATCTCCCGGATGTTCCTGCAATGCACTTATATAATGAAGCAGGAAAAGTCCGCCTGGATTCATAATACTTTTTACAGACTTCATGAACAATTCATAGTTATCTCTTCCAACATGTTCAAGCATTCCGACACTGACAACTCGGTCAAACTTAAATCCAGATTCCGGCAAATCTCTGTAATCCATCAGACGAACTTCCAACTGATCTTCCAGATGATTTTCCTTAATCCGCTCCTCAAATTTCTTCTTTTGTTCTTTACTTAAAGTAATTCCTACACCTTTAATTCCGTACTTTTTCGCCGCTTCAATCAGTAAATACCCCCATCCGCAGCCTATATCACAGAGTGTCATCCCCTCTTTCAAATATAATTTTTCCAGAATTCTTTCTACCTTCTGTACCTGTGCCTGATACAAAGTGTCCTCAGGATGCTTAAAGTATCCACAGGAATAGCTCATCGTTTCATCAAGCCACATTTTGTAGAAATCATTTCCTATATCATAATGAGAGGAAACTTCCTTCTGCTGGTTCTTTTTCGTAAGTGAAGAAAAAATCAATTTCTTCAACGCTTTTTTATCCGTAGAAAACTTACCCATCTGTCCTAAAAACATATTCAAAGCATGGTACAGGTCACCTTCTATTTCAAGCTTTCCATCCATGTAAGCTTCGCCAAGCGCAATTGATGTACTCGTTAATAGTTCTTTCATCGACGGAATCTTATGAAAAATTACTGTAAATTCCGACTCTCCCTTACCTATATGGCTTACCTCATCTCCAATTTTCACATCAAATGGATGTTCATCAAACTTGCTTAAAAACTTTACAAATTCTTTTTCTGTCAAATTCATTTCTGTCACTCCAATCTCTTGCTCAATCAATCGGATGCCCCTTCGATGAAGGTGTAAAATCGCCTTTTCTCTAAGAAACATTCTTCCATAAAAATAACTATTTTATTCCGTTTTATTACAGAATATATTCTGCCATAGGGGATTATAGCACTTTTTTCTCACTTTCATAATAGAAAAAAACACCAAATTTTTTGTAAATTTGAGTTACCGCAGGCAAAGAGACGCCCTCAGAGAATGTTTTTAAAATGGTAAAACGTGTTTGAAAAATGCTTTTTAGAAGATGTGGATTGTAACTTGTGGAAAATTTCAACTATACATTTTTTGCAGAAATAAATTATCTAATAATGCTTCATCCACATTTTTATTTACATCCAGTTTATTGATATAATGTGGCACACCTCCTGTTATTCCGTATATAAGAGAGTTATCTACATCTGATAATTCTGGATGAAATACGGCTGTCTATTTCTAATCCGGCAAATCAATTAAAAGATTTGGGGAAGAATACAGAGAATATAAAAATACCAGGCAATTAAATTTTAGTGGACTGATACGAAAATAGATGTGAAAAGCACTGAATTTTAGCCATATTTTATTGAGATTAGCATGAGAAATGCTGTAGTGGAACAAGTTTGATTTGCATATGTATTAGAGCGTGTTTGAAACTTAGTTTATTATTGTAACACAATGATAACAGTTTGAATGTCAGTCCTTTCAAGTTTGATTCCTCAGCAATCCACAAACTTCTAAAAAATCCCCAAATCTTTTAAAACATAAATTCTGACTTTACTTCAGCAGCCAAAGACAGCTCACAGTAAATAAAAGAACCTATATTTGTGGCCTCGGAGCAAGGTTTGGATACGAGCGTGTATAAGCGAGTATTCAAACCGCAGCGACTAAAGTCACAAATATAGGTTCTTTTATTTACTGCGAGCGTCTCTTTGCCTGCGGCAAACCAGAAGTTACAGATTTGAGTATCCCATCAGGGCTTTATCAACTTCTCTTGCGCAATCGCGACCTTCCCTGATTGCCCATACAACAAGTGACTGTCCTCGATGCATATCACCTGCAGTAAAGACTTTATCTACATTTGTCTTGAAATGTCCTTCTACTGTCTTTACATTCGTGCGTTCTGTAAGATCTAAGCCAAAAGCTTTTGTAACATATGACTGGCTTCCTAAGAATCCTGCTGCGATTAATACCAAATCAACAGGTACTTCATACTCGCTGCCAGCGACTTCTGCCATGATATTTCTTCCGGCTTTTTTGTCGAATTTACTTTCAAGTTTTACGAGTTTTGCCTTGCAGACTTCGCCTTTTTCATTGGCAATGAATTCTTTTACGGTTGTCTGATATACTCGTGGGTCTTTGCCAAATACAGCGATAGCTTCTTCCTGACCGTAGTCTGTCTTGCAGACTCTAGGCCATTCTGGCCATGGGTTATTTGGCTGACGTTCATCTGGAAGTTTTGGCATCATTTCTAACTGAATGAGGCTCTTACATCCTAAACGGATGGATGTTCCAACACAGTCATTTCCTGTGTCACCGCCACCGATAACCATGACATTTTTATCTTTGGCATCAATGTATTTTTTATCTGCGAAGTTAGAATCTAAAAGGCTCTTTGTTGCTGCCTTTAAGTAATCTACTGCAAAATAAATTCCTTTGCTCTTTCTGCCTGGTGCTTTGATGTCTCTTGGATTAGAGGCTCCACAGCAAAGCACAACAGCATCATACTGTTTCTTTAAGTCCTGTGCTTTTACGTCTACACCAACGTTTACGCCTGTCTTGAATACAACGCCTTCTTTTTCCATGAGCTTTACTTTTCTCTCAATATATGTTTTTTCAAGCTTCATGTTAGGAATTCCGTACATGAGCAGTCCACCAACACGGTCGGAACGCTCGTAAACAGTTACAGAATGGCCACGGCGGTTTAAGTATTCTGCCACGCAGAGTCCGGATGGACCGGAACCTACGATAGCAACTGTCTTTCCTGTGCGGACTTCTGGTGGCTCCGGTTTGATCAGGCCACTTTCATAAGCTCGCTCTATAATACTTAACTCTTTTTCTTTGATGTTAACCGGATCCCCGCCTAAGTTACAGGTACATCCGACTTCACAAGGATGTGGACATACACGACCTGTAAATTCTGGAAATGGATTTGTCTTTCTAAGACGGTTATAAGCTTCATCCCAGTTACCTGTGTAAGTTGCATCATTCCATTCAGGAATCAGATTATTAAGCGGGCATCCGGTAACCATTCCTTTAATCAAAATACCGGACTGGCAAAATGGAACTCCACAGTTCATACATCTTGCTCCCTGTCTCTCCTGTTCTTTTTTGGACAGGGGAGTGTGAAATTCGTTAAAATGTTTGATTCTCTTTAACGGCGCTTCTCCCACGCTTTCTTTTCGTTCATATTCTAAAAATCCAGTTGGTTTTCCCATAGCGCTCTCCTCCTATCCTCTTTTAATTTCGTAAAATGCTTCAATCTGTGCCTGCTCTGCGCTAAGACCTTTTCCTTCCATTTCGGAAATCTTCTTGAGCATTTTCTTGTAATCGTGTGGAATGATTTTCTTAAACTTCGGTAAATATTTGCTAAAATCATTTAAGATTTCTTTACCTTTTTCAGAGTTTGTATATGCCACATGGGCGGTAATCATATCCTTAATTTCCATAACATCATATTTAGAAACAACTGGTTCGGAAGAAACCATTTCCTTGTTGAGGCTTAAGTATAAGTCGTTATCCTCATCAAGAACGTAGGCAACACCGCCGCTCATTCCGGCTGCGAAGTTCTTTCCAGTCTTACCGATAATTAAGACTTTACCACCAGTCATGTACTCGCATCCGTGATCGCCGACACCTTCTACAACAGCTGTTGCACCGGAGTTACGAACACAGAAACGTTCACCAGCCACACCATTAATATAAGCCTGACCGCTTGTTGCACCGTAAAGTGCTACGTTACCAACGATAATATTTTCCTCGGCTTTGAAGCGGATTCCTTTTGGAGGGTAAACGATTAATTTACCACCGGATAATCCTTTTCCGAAGTAGTCATTACTGTCACCGACAAGCTCTAATGTAAGACCATTTGGAATAAATGCTCCAAAGCTCTGTCCGCCGGCTCCTGTACACTGTACAGTAAATGTATCATCTTCCAGTGTGTTGTAATATTTCTTTGTAATTTCAGAACCAAAGATTGTACCAAAGGAACGGTCTGTATTTCCAACATCGATAGAAATGCTTCTCTTCTGCTTTTTATCAAGCGCTGTCTTCAACTTAGTAAGAAGAACTTTTTCATCTAATGTCTTTTCTAATTCAAAGTTGTATTCATTCTTCTTGTTGTAGCAGATTGGATGCTTCTTATCTACATATGGATTATTTAAAATAGCAGATAAATCTAAGTGGTACTCTTTTGCTTCTGGAAGTTCTTTCAGAAGGTCTGTACGTCCTACTAGTTCATCTACAGTGCGGACACCAAGTTTTGCCATGTATTCACGCATTTCCTGTGCAACGAACTTCATGTAGTTTACAACGTATTCCGGTTTACCTTTAAAACGTTTTCTAAGTTCCGGATTCTGTGTTGCGATACCTACTGGACAAGTATCTAAGTTACAAACTCTCATCATAACGCAGCCCATTGTAATCAGCGGACCAGTAGCAAATCCAAATTCTTCTGCTCCAAGTGCTGCTGCCATTGCTACGTCGCGGCCGCTCATAAGCTTACCGTCCGTCTCGATGATAACTTTATTACGAAGGTCATTTTTAATTAATGTCTGGTGTGTCTCAGCAAGTCCAAGCTCCCACGGAAGTCCGGCATTATGGATAGAAGAATTACGAGGTGCTGCACCTGTACCACCGTCATGTCCGGAAATAAGGATTACTTGTGCGCCAGCTTTTGCTACACCGGCTGCGACCGTTCCGACACCTGCTTCAGATACCAGTTTTACAGAAATGCGGGCATTTCTGTTTGCATTTTTCAAATCATAAATTAACTGTGCCAAATCTTCAATACTGTAAATATCGTGATGAGGTGGTGGTGAGATTAGTCCTACACCAGGTGTTGAATGTCTTGTCTTTGCAATCCAAGGATATACTTTTCCTGCTGGTAAATGTCCACCTTCACCAGGTTTTGCTCCCTGTGCCATCTTAATCTGAATTTCCTGTGCACTTACAAGGTAACGGCTTGTTACACCGAAACGACCGGAAGCTACCTGCTTGATTGCAGAGCATTTATTCAGTCCATCTGGACCAACTGTCAGACGCTCTAAATCTTCTCCACCTTCACCAGTGTTTGATTTACCGTGAATCATGTTCATCGCGATTGCCAGAGTCTCATGTGCTTCCTTGGAAATAGAACCATAACTCATAGCACCTGTCTTAAATCGTTTCACGATAGAATCTACAGATTCAACTTCCTCGATAGGAACTCCTTTGGATGGATAATTGAAATCCATTAATCCACGAAGACTTACTGGAGAAGTTTCTTTATTAATCATGGAAGTATACTGTTTAAACAGTTCATAATTATTTGTCCATGCTGCTGTCTGTAATGTATGGATGGTCAGTGGATTGTAAAGATGTTCTTCTTTACCACTTCTATATTTGTGATCACCTTCACTGTCAAGACTAAGATCATTTTTCAGTCCTAACATATCAAATGCTTTGGAGTGATGGTAATCTACATCTTCTGCGATATCTTCAATTGTGATACCTTCTACACGGCTTACTGTGTTTGTAAAGTACTCATCAATGACTTTCTTGCTGATACCAACTGCCTCAAAAATCTGAGAACCCTGATAGGACTGCAGTGTGGAAATACCCATCTTAGATGCGATCTTTACGATACCGTGAAGTACTGCGTTATTGTAATCATTTACTGCTGCATAGTAATCTTTCTTTAATAAACCATCCTGAATCAGCTTCTTAATACTGAACTGTGCCAGATATGGGTTGATAGCACATGCGCCGTAACCTAACAGTGTGGCGAAATGATGTACTTCTCTTGGTTCACCACTCTCTAAGATAATACTTACAGAAGTACTCTTCTTTGTCTCAATGAGATGATGATGTACAGCAGATACTGCTAACAGAGATGGAATTGCCACATGGTTCTCATCAACACCTCTATCTGTCAAAATAACAACATTTGCACCATTTTTATGCGCCTGGTCAACAGCAACATATAAATGATTGATAGCCTTATCAAGCGGTGTTCCTTTGTAATAAGTAATCGGCACATCTTTTACATTGATATTCTTTACCTTTGCATAACGAATCTTTAATAAGTCTGTATTTGTTAAAATAGGGTTGTGAATCTTTAATACATGGCAGTTTTCTGCCTTTTCTTCCAACACATTCCCCTCTCCGCCAACATAGATGGAAGTAGATGTAACGATTTCCTCACGAATCGCATCAATAGGAGGGTTTGTTACCTGTGCAAAAAGCTGTTTAAAGTAATCAAATAATGGATGATGTCTCTTAGAAAGTACTGCTAATGGAGTATCAACCCCCATCGCTCCGATTGCTTCACTTCCGTTTAATGCCATCGGTAATACAGAATCTTTCACTTCTTCATAAGAGTAACCAAATGCTTTCATCAGGCGGTTGCTCTCTTCATAGCTGTATTCTTCTACTGCAACATTCGGAATCTTTAAGTCTTTTAAGAATACAAGGTTATCGGATAACCATTCACCGTAAGGCTGATTCTTTACATAAGAATCTTTTAAGATTTCATCGTCAATCAGCTCACCTTTTACAGTATCTACGAGAAGCATTTTACCTGGGTGAAGTCTCTCTTTCTTTACGATATGTGTTGTGTCAAAGTCTAACACACCAACCTCAGAAGAAAGAATTAACTGGTCATCATCTGTAATATAGTAACGGGAAGGTCTAAGACCATTACGGTCAAGTACGGCTCCCATGATATCTCCATCTGTAAAGAGGATAGATGCAGGACCATCCCAAGGCTCCATCATTGTTGCGTAGTACTGATAGAAGTCTCTCTTCTCTCTGCTCATGCCCTCGTTATTTTCCCAAGGTTCTGGAATCGTGATCATCATTGCCAGAGGAAGTGGCATTCCACTCATTAAGAGGAATTCTAATGTATTATCTAATCTTGCAGAGTCAGAACCGTTTGGATCTACAACTGGTGTCAGCTTAATCATCTCATCCTTCAGATAATCAGATTCCATGTTTTCCTCACGGGCTAACATCTTATCGGCATTACCACGAATAGTATTAATCTCACCATTATGAACGATGTAACGATAAGGATGTGCTTTCTCCCAGCTTGGAACTGTGTTTGTGGAGAAACGGGAATGAACTAATGCGATTGCAGATTCATAATCCTTATCCTGAAGGTCATTATAGAATAATCTTAACTGTCCAACTAAGAACATACCTTTATATACGATTGTTCTGCTGCTTAAAGAAACAACATAAGCAGAATCGTTAGACTGCTCAAATACTCGTCTTACAATATAAAGTCTTCTATCGAAGTCAAGTCCTCGTGGAACATCAAACGGTCTCTTTACAAATCCCTGCATAATGCATGGCATACAGTCCGCTGCTTTCTTTCCGAGGATGCCCGGCTGAACCGGAACCTCTCTCCAGCCTAAGAAATTTAAGCCTTCTTTTTCAACGATAATCTCAAACATCTTCTTAGCACGGTTTCTCTGTAACTCATCCTGTGGCATAAAGAACATACCAATACCGTAGTCACGTTCCTTGCCAATAGAAAAGCCGAGAGTACTACAGGTTTTTTCGAAGAACTTATGGGATATCTGCACTAAGATACCTACTCCGTCACCCGTTTTACCCTCGGCGTCCTTGCCGGCTCTATGTTCAAGATTTTCAACAATTTTCAAGGCATTCGATACTGTCTCATGGCTCTTAAGACCCTTGATGTTTACTACAGCACCAATACCACAGTTATCATGCTCCAGACTTGGATCATATAGACCCTGTCGCATATTGTCCTGATACATGGTCTCACCCTTTCTTGCATCACTATGAAATAGTAAATATTCATCAGTTGTAAATTATATTTTTGTAATTAGTAATTATCAGGAACTCTTAATCAAACCTTATAATTCTCATGCTCTTGTGATCTTATAATCTCATGATTCTGAATAAATATCTATAGTCTGAAAAAATCTATAGGTCTCTGAATAATCACATATTTAAAAAAGTAACAAATTCATTTTCAGAAGCAGTTTTAATAACTTCCTGCATTTCTTTTTGTTGTTATCATATTACAACATTTTAAATGGGTTGTAAACATAAACATTAGAGCAAGTTGTCTAATAATTTGATTATTTATTTTCAAATAGATTATTTTCTGATTATTATTCTTGTTCTGGGGGATATTGTAGTTATTTTATTGGTTTTTTGTTCTTTTTAGAACTTATTGTTCTTGTAAAAATACAATTTTGTTTGCAATTTTGGTTGCTTATACATCGTTATTTTTAGGTTTGAATACAATTCGTACAATTATAAATGTAGTTTTTAATATCAAATCCTGCATTTTATTAATATTGTATACAGGATAACTTAAGAAAATTAAGTGGAGAAAGTTTTCTTTGGAAAGTGAATTTCGCCTGCAACGCAATTCAGAGTTATATGGCAAATCTATACTTTCCCTTGCCGCGTCCTTTCACAGTTTTAATTAACTCAAATTCTTGCATTATCTGAATTAAAAATCCAGCCTTACTGTCTTTATACCCCAACCCTTGTTTTATTTCTTTTCGCCCGAAGATACAGGATTCATCCAAATAACTTCTGTGAACAACTGCATTTATAATCAACTCCCTTATTGTTCGAACTGGGAGTTCATACGATTCTTTTCTATGCAACCCTTCTATCTTTGCACTAAGATTAATATGTTTCAGAACAAATTGATAAGCATTTTCTAACTGTGAATACAACGGTCCATCAAATTCTCTTTTATCAATAAAAATATCTCTTTCTGTTCCTTTAAATAACGCACATTGAATTTTGGCATAACGTATTTTATTCTTCGTCATGAGTCTAAACGCATGAGTCGGTTGAAGTTCTTTTCCTATTCGACATAGTAACCCTAGGTCTTCTAATTTTTCAATTGTCATTTTATTTATAATTTGAGTTTTTCCTTCCAAGGTCTGTACTGTAATTTCCGGATCAATTATTGGAGTACAGCTGTCAAATATCATATTTGAAATATCATCTGCTAATTTAAAAGGATTCTTCTCTCCAATGCCAATGACTTCATTCGTCTTATCTTCAATTCCAATAAAAATTTTGCCTCCCGTAGAATTGGAAAAAGCAATAACATCTTTTAAAAAATTCTCATGCCTTTTGGGTATTTCTCTTTTAAATTCTATATTTTTTCCTTCTCCAAAATCTTCTTTATGCAACATTACTGCCCTTTCCCAAGCCAGCCCGATTCTATCTATCGGTTATTATTTATTATAGCTTATTATAATATAATTGGCACCTTTTTTCAACAAAGACTAAAAATACTCCAGCACACAAGAAGAAGCCATGCACCAGCATAGCTAGCACACGGCTTCTCCTTTATATTTTATAAAGTTTTATCTTTTGTAACTAATCTGACTGACCAGTTCAGGCTTTATTATTTATAAAGCTCAACGAGTCTCTGCAGGTGCTCGTAACGAGCCTTAGCAACCTTCTCAGATTCGTTGAAGAGTCTTTCAGCTCTTTCTGGGAATGGCTTAATCAGACGAGTGTAACGGGATTCGTTATTTAAGAATTCCTGATATGATCCGTCGCCTTCTTTAGATGTTAATGTGAATGGATTCTTTCCTTCAGCTTTCTTAGCTGGGTCGAAGGAGAAGAGGTTCCAGTAACCAGCCTTAACGGCTTTCTTCATCTCATCCTGGCAGTGGTTCATACCACCCTTAGCGATACCGTGAAGTTCACATGGAGCGTATCCGATGATCAGGGATGGTCCGTTGTAAGCTTCTGCTTCTGCAAGACATTTAACTGCCTGGTTAGGGTTAGCACCAAGAGCAATCTGTGCAACGTATACGTATCCGTAGCTCATAGCGATCTCTGCAAGGCTCTTCTTGCTGATTTCTTTACCAGCTGCTGCGAACTGACAAACCTCACCGATGTTAGAAGCTTTAGAAGCCTGTCCACCTGTGTTGGAGTACATCTCAGTATCGAATACCATAACGTTTACGTTCTCACCGGAAGCTAATACATGGTCTAATCCACCGAAACCGATATCATATGCCCATCCGTCACCACCGAAGATCCATACGGACTTCTTAGCGAGATACTGTTTCTTCTCTAATACTTCTGCTGCATCTGGGCATCCAGCTGCTGCTGCTTTTTCTACCTCAGCGATTAATGCCTGAGCATCAGGTGTATTTTCTTTTGTATTGTCTTTTGTTTCCATGAACTTAGCAAATGCTGCTTTAAATTCATCGGATGCTTTATCGGATGCTGCCATCTTCTCTAATTTAGCGATAGCCTGGTCACGTAAAGTCTTCTGTCCAAGATACATACCAAAGCCGTGCTCTGCGTTATCCTCGAATAAGGAGTTTGCCCAAGCTGGTCCCTGTTTGGAATCTTTGTTTACTGTATATGGAGCTGTTGCTGCAGGACCACCCCAGATGGATGAACATCCTGTTGCGTTGGAGATGTACATATGCTCTCCGAATAACTGAGTAATCAGACGAGCGTAAGATGTCTCTGCACATCCTGCACAAGATCCGGAGAACTCAAGTAATGGCTGGTTGAACTGAGATCCCTTAACTGTAGTATCTGCAGGAGCACCTGGTTTTCTTCCAACAGTTGCAACTAAGTAATCGAATACTGGCTGTTCTGCTGCCTGGCTTTCCTGTGGAACCATCTTTAATGCGCCCTTAGCTGCAGCAGGACAAACTGTGATACACTCACCACATCCCATACAGTCTAATGGAGATACGCTCATTGTAAATTTGTATTCGCTTGCCTTTGGCTTTGTATCTGCAACTTTCATGTTGTCAGGAGCTGCCTTAATTTCGTCTTCGCTTACTAAGAAAGGACGAATTGTAGCATGGGAACATACAAACGCACACTGGTTACACTGGATACAAGCTTCTGGATTCCATTCTGGAACAGATACAGCAGTACCACGTTTTTCGTATGCGGAAGCACCAAGTTCGAACTGTCCGTCAGCGTTGTCTACGAATGTAGATACTGGCAGGCTGTCACCATCCATGATTCCGATAGGTTCCATCATTTCCTTAACCATCTTAACTGTCTCTGGACGTCCTGTAAGTTCTTTAGCAGGAGCATCAGCAGCTGGGTTAGACCAGGAAGCTGGAATCTCTACTTTATGAACAGCATCTACACCAGCATCGATAGCTTTGTAGTTCATCTCTACAACAGCGTCACCCTTCTTGCTGTAGGACTTCTTAGCTGCTGCTTTCATGAATTCTACTGCTTCGTCGATAGGCATGATGTTCGCTAATTTGAAGAATGCGGACTGTAAGATTGTGTTAGTACGTTTACCCATACCAATCTCGATAGCCTTATCAATCGCGTTGATTGTGTATAACTGAATGTTGTTGTCAGCAATATACTTCTTAGCTGCTGCAGGCATATGATGATCTAATTCTTCATCAGACCACTGGCAGTTGATCATGAAGATTCCGCCTGGTTTAACATCCTGAACCATCTTGTAACCTTTAACTACATAAGATGGGTTGTGACATGCTACGAAGTCAGCCTGATTAATGTAGTATGGGCTTCTGATTGGATTGTCACCAAAACGAAGGTGAGAAATTGTAATACCACCTGTCTTCTTGGAGTCATACTGGAAGTATGCCTGAATGTATTTATCTGTGTGGTCACCGATAATCTTTGTAGAGTTCTTGTTAGCACCTACAGTACCGTCTCCACCAAGACCCCAGAACTTACACTCTACTGTACCAGGAGCAGATGTGATAGGAGCTGGTTTAACTTCTGGTAAAGATAAGTTTGTAACATCATCCACGATACCAATTGTGAAACGGCTCTTTGGAGCATCTTTTTCAAGTTCTTTATAAATAGCAAATACAGATGAAGGAGGAGTATCTTTAGAACCTAATCCGTAACGTCCAGCTGTAAGAACGATATCGTTAAGACCTGCTTCTCTAAGAGTTGTAGCAACATCAAGATATAAAGGATCTCCTAATGCTCCAGGCTCTTTTGTACGGTCAAGAACAGCGATCTTCTTAGCTGTCTTAGGAATAACATCTAATAATGCAGAAGATACCCAAGGACGATATAAACGAACTTTGATTAAACCAACCTTTTCACCTTTTGCTGTTAAGTAATCAATTACTTCTTCTGCTACGTCACAGATAGATCCCATAGCGATGATTACGCGGTCTGCATCTTCTGCACCATAGTAGTTGAATAAATCGTAGTTAGTTCCCAGTTTTTCGTTGATTTTGCCCATGTATTTCTTAACAACAGCTGGTAAAGCTTCGTAAACAGAGTTACAAGCTTCTCTGTGCTGGAAGAAAACGTCACCGTTTTCGTGAGAACCACGCATAGCTGGGTGTTCTGGGTTAAGAGCATGCTCACGGAAAGCTTTAACTGCATCCATGTTGCACATTTCTTTTAAGTCTGCATAATCCCATTTTTCGATCTTCTGAATCTCATGAGATGTACGGAAACCATCGAAGAAGTTGATGAATGGAACTTTACCTTCGATTGCAGCAAGATGTGCTACAGGGCTTAAGTCCATAACTTCCTGTGGGTTAGTTTCTGCCAGCATAGCAAATCCTGTCTGACGACATGCATATACGTCACTGTGGTCACCGAAAATGTTCAGAGACTGTGTAGCAACTGTACGTGCAGATACATCAAATACACATGGAAGCTGCTCAGCTGCGATCTTATACATGTTAGGGATCATAAGAAGAAGACCCTGGGATGCTGTAAATGTTGTTGTGATAGCACCAGCTGCAAGAGAACCGTGAACAGTACCTGCTGCACCTGCCTCAGACTGCATCTCACTAACAACTACCTGGTTACCAAAAATATTTTCCTGTCCTGCTGCTGCCCACTGGTCAACGGAATCAGCCATTGGACTAGATGGTGTAATAGGATAGATAGCTGCAACATCTGTATACGCATATGCTACGTGAGCTGCTGCGGTATTTCCATCCATAGACTGTTTTGCTCTAGGCATTGATTATTCCTCCTTGTCAAAAGTTGTGGTTTATTTTAAATTCGACATAATATTATCATTTTTTTGAGGTAATGTAAAGCTTATTCGGAACTGTTCCTTCTAAAATACAAAATCTTGCCCGAAACAGCCTTTTTATGCCAATTTTTCCCCTTGACAACGTATTTTTCCGAGAACAATTTTAGGTTAAAATTGCTATAAAACCAACAGTTTTGTATACAATATACATATGGCTTATTTTAGATTTTTTCTCAATAATTTTTTGTTGTAATTTTAGGATTATTCAGGATTAAAATTCTAATATTTTTTCTTCATTTTTTTAATTATTTTATGAGATTCCTCTTTGTTTTCACCATTTATCTCCATCTTTTAAAAATAACAATTTCGTAATTTTACATAATTTAATCAACTGGAACGTGTTTGAAAAATGCTTTCTGCAAGATGTGTGTCACAATTTGCGGGAGATTTTGCCTGAATGAAGGCAGCGTAACGGGCGGCTACGTCAACTGAATGAAGCCAACACAACTCTATAGGAAAACAGGCACGTTATTTGACAAAATGTCAATGAGACAATTCACGAAAAACGACTTTTTACTCAGAAGTGATGAAAAGAAAATTAAGTGGAAATCCACGGTAATTCCATATCAGCTCCCTCACACTTTCATAAAAATATATCTAAAAAACACAACAGCAATCCCTATACACAAAAAAGGTCCCAACGCAAAGCAATCCTTTCGCTTCGCACGCTTTGTAATCAGCAGAAAAAATCCATATAATCCTCCTAAAAGTAATCCCGCACAAGCAGCAAATATATTCCACTTTATCCCTAGTAACACTCCACTTGCCGCCATTAGCTTAACATCTCCTCCACCCAGTCCGCCTGAACATAAAATTGCAAGTATGAACATCGGAATACTAACCGAAAACACTCCCAAAAAGCGACTTAAGAATGTAACTTCCTGGAAAACAAAACCACTCCAGATTCCTGAAATAAACAAAAGTACATTTAACTGATTCGGAATTATCTTGATTTTAAAATCAATTATAGAAATAACCAGTAAAATACTAACTATAACAATCATTGTAATTACCCTCATATACTCCCCCTGGCTCCTGCTAATTGCAGAATTTTTATTAAGTTTACTATTTTACAGACCCTGTAACCCCAAATACTATAATTATGAAAATCCCTGCAATGGAGTTATTAACATGTGTTTAATCTATAAACCATTCCAACTGACAGATTTAACTTGACTCAAAAATAATTTTTTAAATAACTTTCATTATTTTCTCTTGAACTTTTAAAAGTATTAAATTTCTATTTAAGTTATTTTATTCCATTTATGTGTTTGTTTTTCCATTTTATACCATTTTTCTTCTAGAGTCAACTATTTATTTACAAAATTAAAAAGAAATTATATACTACCTTCAGGAGGATACAAATTAATATGGTCAAATTAATCGAAACAGTATACAATTTTTTATGGGGAGATTTACTCACCGCACCCTTACCCGGCGGCGGAACACTCCCCCTTTCACTTTTAGTCATTTTACTAATTCCTACCGGAGTGTATTTCACAATCCGTACAAAGTTTCTGCCAATACGTCTCTTCAAAGATATGGTTGGCGCACTTTTCGAAAAAAAAGACGAAGAACAAAGCGCACTTTCCGTCATCCAGACTTTGATTGTTTCCACAGCAACTCGTGTTGGAATGGGCAATCTGGTCGGTGTAGTTGCCGCAATTTCCGCTGGCGGAGCTGGTGCTGTTTTCTGGATGTGGGTTACTGCCCTTATCGGTTCTTCCACCGCTTTTATCGAAGCAACTTTATCACAGATTTATAAAGAAAAAGACCCTCTATATGGAGGATATCGAGGAGGACCTGCTTACTACATTCATCGATATTTTGAAGAAAAATCCGGCAAGAAAAAACGTTATGTACTTCTTTCCGTACTCTTTGCCATTTCCGGCCTTATATGCTGGTGCGGCATCAGTCAGGTAGTAAGTAATTCCGTAGCATCTGCTTTTAAAAATGCTTTTCACATTCCACCGATTTACACTACAGTTATTCTTGTAATACTTGCCGCAATTATCGTACTTCGAAAAAATGCAACTGTAAAAGTTTTGGATATTATCGTTCCCATCATGGCTGGATTTTATTTACTGATTACATTGTTTATTATCATCACAAATATCACACAGCTCCCTGGTGTATTTGAACGAATCTTTTCTGAAGCTTTTGGTTTCCGTCAGGTAGCCGCCGGGGGATTCGGTGCCGTCCTTATGAATGGAATCAAACGAGGCCTTTTTTCAAACGAAGCCGGTTCTGGTTCTGCCCCTTGCGCAGCCGCAGCCGCTGTTGCAGATAATCCTGTTAAAGTCGGATTAACACAGGCGTTAGGCGTTTTTATTGACACGCTTATGATCTGCAGTTGTACTGCTATGATCATGCTCCTTACTCCAACAAAGCTCACTGAAGGACTCGTTGGAATGGATTTATTACAAAAAGCAATGGAATATCATCTCGGCTCATTCGGAGTAATATTCATTGCCATAACGTTATGGTTATTCAGTTTTTCTACATTTATCGGAATCTTGTTTTATGCACGCTCCAACGTAGCTTACCTCTTTGGAGATAACTGGTTCTCTCAAACAGCTTACAAAGTTCTTGCTTTAGCAATGCTTTTTGTTGGAGGACTTGCTGCGTATACAATTGTATGGGATTTGGGAGATGTCGGAATTGGGTTGATGACGATCTTTAACATCATTATGTTATATCCGTTGTCGAAAAAGGCTCTACAAGCCCTAAAAGAATACGAGAAGAAATTCTAAGTTGTAGGATTGAGATAAACAGACGAGTCCCCGAACCCTAGCATCTGCAAAAATGCTTCATATCACTGCACTCTTAATGCTCACCCGCATTAAGAGTTTGCTCTAAGGCGCATTTTTGCAGATGCTAGGGTTCGGGGACTCTGTTTTTCTTAAATCTGCAATTATATTAATTCTATAAACGTAAAAGCTTTCACACTCTGAATTGAACTCTTTCCCAAATCAGATTTCTTGAAATTCTTTTGTAAATCATCTTTACTCATCCGTATCCATCCACATTAAAACTTTTTTACACTTTGAACAATACCATGCACAATGCTCCATATTGTCTGTAGAGATACTAATAATTTCTTTAGTAAAAAACCCTTTCAACCCCTTCTTCTTTTTTTCTTCATCAGATGTAAATTCATAACAGGAATGTCCGCCCTGTCCATATCCTTCAACTATTCCTTGTTGCATTTCATTTCCACAATCTAAGCACTTCATTATGTTCTCCTTTTAAGTCTCAACTTCTCTAGTCCTATAAATATCACTCAATTCGATAGCTATACTATCACACTTTAACTTTGAATATTATTTCTATTTTCTTACTTTTTATGCAGAATATTCTTGCAATCCTCTCTTTTTAACTACAGAAAGCAACAAACGATTACAAAAAAATCGCAACTTTCCGGAGAATCCTCAAATCCCCCAATATGAATCCTGATTTTACTTCAGCGACCACAGTCAGCCCGAAAAGAGAGCCTATCCCCTATATTTGTGGCCTCGGAGCAAGGTTTGGATGCGAGCGCTTAAGCGAACATTCAAACCGCCGCGACTAAAGTCACAAATATAGGGGATAGGCTCTCTTTTCGGGCGTCCGTTTTGTCTCAACAAATCAGGGCTTTATTTCTTCTTTGTTTTTTGTTTCACAGCCGTTGTTGTGGTTTCTGTTGCCGCTTCTGTAGTCGCAGAAGCCGCCTTATGCTCCTCATAAGTTTTACTGAAAATATTGGAGCCATCATTCTTCACTGTATCCATCTGGAAATACAGATAATCATTTTTCTGTGGATTCAACACTCCATCAATCGCTTCTAAGCTTGGGCTACATATTGGTCCAACTGGCAGGCCTTTATGCTTATATGTGTTATATGGAGAATCCACTTTTAAGTCTTTATACATTACTCGTGCGATTCCATACTGGCCTTTTGTAATAGCATATACAGCAGTGGAATCGAACTGTAACTTCATCTTTTTATCAAGACGATTCTGAATAACGCCTGCGATAATTGGATATTCCTCCGGAAGTTCTGTTTCTTTCTGTAAAAGAGATGCACGAATCAGAACTTCTTCCACTGTCATACCAAGCTTTTTCGCTTTTTCCTGTCTTGTCGCATCGAACTTTTTATCAAATTCATCGAGTATCTTTGCCACAAGCTGATCACCGGTAATATCTTTCGCTAAGTAATAGGTATCCGGATAAATATATCCCTGTAACTGATAAAATACTTTTTTCTTTTTCGGAAGGACATCTTTATACTTTGATGTCACAGCTGCATTCGTTACTGCAGTAAGGAATTCCTGGGCGGACATAATTCCTTCTTTTTCGAGTTTGCTTGCCGTCATCTCAATCGTGTATCCTTCTGGAATGGTGAATTTATTCTCTTTTTGACCATCCTGCGTTGCCAGTTCTTTGATAACTTTACCCAAACTCATTCCATTATTTAAATCAAATGTTCCATAGCGAAGCTTTCCTTTATAATCAGAGAAATATAGCTTCAATAAAAATGCTGCCTCGTATCGAATGATACCTTTTTTCTTAAGAATCGCACTTACATCTCTTGAAGTACTTCCCTTTTCAATCGTGATTTCAATATCCTTGCCTGCTACGGATTTTTCCTGAAAATATTCCTTTCCTATTGGGTAGGATACAACCGCACTTGCCACAAGAATCAGGACTAATAATCCTAATATTGCATTTCTAACAGGGTGAGACTTATGTTCCTCTGCCTCACCTGTTACCTTATAAAAAGATTCCTCAACAGCTTCTGCCTCCTGCTTATCTACCTTGCTATGTCTGCGCTTTCGGCTGCCTTTTTGTTCTTTTACATCATCTTCGCTATCAGTTTGGGAACTATCTGATTGGGTCTCTGACTTTTTCCCTTTTGATTTGGCCGATGCCTCCTCTATATCCTTTTGTACTGGCTTCTTTGCTCTATTCTCCTTTTCTGCCGATACAGACTTTCTAGCTGTCTCATCAGAAAGATTTCCGGAATCCGATTCTTTTTCTTCAGAAGATTCCTCAGCCTCTACATTCTCTATAAAATGAACTTGCAGCTTGCCATACAGCTCATCTTTTTCTGTATTCTCTTCCTTTCGCATTGTTTACCTCCAAAACAGATATCCTTTACAATCTTTCTTTTCTTTCGTATGATAAACAAGAATATACAAAAATAAAATGAAAGGTATTCTGTTATGTTTAACTTTTTTATTATTATGGACGAAATCCAGGGAAATAATATTGCCCGGAATTTTTCCTCAGAATATTTTAACTATACCATAAATTTCATAATTTCTAAAGAGTTTCCTGCCTTGACTGATTTCCCAGATTTTTCGCTTATTTTATGTGACCTTGACAAAAACATCGAACTTGCAAAAAAACACAACCTTCCCGTCATCGCATTTTCACACAAAAATAACAGACAAGAATCCCTGATGGGGACCCCGTGGCTGATTTTAGATACAGATGGACTCAGTCCATTTTTCTTAAATGAAGTGTATTGCAGACATTATAAAAAACCTCTAACTATAACCACCACAAACCGCTGCATCATCCGAGAACTCACCACCAGGCAACTCCCTGAACTTCTGCAACTTCAAGAAGAAAATAAAAACAACCCTTCCGGCTGCTTCTTTCCACAAAACTGTACCACATACGCAGAAGCCGAAGAATTTCTTCAAAATTATATAAAAAATCAATATGCATTTTATGGATATGGAATTTATGGAATCTTCAACAAAGAAAATGAGACTTTTTTAGGAATTGCCGGTTTTTCACCATTTGAAAATGTAATAACTTCAGACACCCTAAACTCAAAAGAAAAAAATTTTAAAATTTCTGAGAATTTGTCAGAGAAAATTCCCGAGAAAAAAAGCAAAAATATTTCTGAGCACTGTTCCGAAAAAACTTCCGAAAAATATCCCGAAAACGATTTTAATGAATATTCTGCCGAAATCGGTTACTCTGTTCTAAAAAAATGGCAGCAACAAGGAATCGCCTCAGAAATTCTTCCTCCTCTGATTCACTTCGGCAAAGAATATTTAGGCTTCACGAAAATTGTTACCAGAATAGAGAAAAATAATATTGCCTCCATTCGGTTAGCAAAAAAAAATAATTTAAAAATTCTGATTTGTCAGGCTACGGAGCAGACGAACTCCTGAAGGTAAATGAAATTCTATAGGATTGACACTTGAACCAGTGCCATAATCGTATAGTTATTTATGGTCACTACTTTTTTCTATTAACTAGAGCGTGTTTATGAATTTGTTTTTTGAAAAAACAAATTCATTTGTGATAAAAATGCTAAAGAAAGCAAAAAAGTTATAAGGCAAATGGCTAAATCCCAGAGATCTTCCAAAGATAGTTATAATATCAAATAATTTAAAATGATAAGATAAGTGTCAGTCCTCCATTATTTCAATTCCTCAAAAGGTCACAACTGTCT
>NZ_ACEP01000017.1 GCF_000173975.1 Anaerobutyricum hallii DSM 3353 | reverse complement strand
GGGAGTGTCTCCCTTGCCTGCGGCAAATCACAATTTACTCGCCCTCATTATTGAATTTTTCCCATGTTTCTTTTGTATGGAATCCAATGCTGCATCGAGCTTTGACATTTTTTCCCGTTTTTCATGTGAGGAGGCAGTTTCAGTGAAAAGTTGTATCTGTTCGATTTTGTCGAGGGTGAGTTTGCCGCCTCGTACTCCAAGAAGCCGGATTGGGGTGCCATCCCAGAGTTCTTTAAAAAGTTTTACACTGATTTGATAAAAGTCGTCAGTAGTATTTGTAGAGTAATCAAGGACTGTCTGGTGGGATTTCCTGCGAAAATGGCTGTCCTTGAGTTCTACTTCAATAACTTGTGCGTAAACCTGATCTTCACGAAGTCGCTTAGTGACGGTTTCGCAGAGTTCTAATAAGACAGGTTTCGCCTCAGAAAGCGAAGTGAGGTCTTTGCTTAAAGTAGTGGAATTCCCATAGCCTTTTGGAGCATCAGGAGATTCTTTAACAGGAGAATTGTCTCTGCCGTTTGCATAGTTCCACAAAGTAACTCCTTGAGAATTTAAGTGTGCCTTTAAAAAGTCAGGGTTGCTTTTGGCAATGTCACCAATAGTATAGATACCGAGCTGATTTAACTTTTGTGCGGCAGCTCTTCCGGTAAAAAAGAGAGTGCGAACAGGAAGATGCCACATTTTTTTTTCTATTTCAGATGGAAACAAAGTGTGGATTTTGTCTGGTTTTTCAAAATCAGAAGCCATTTTTGCAAGAAGTTTATTTGAAGAAATGCCGATATTTACGGTAAAATCTAAAGTTTCTCTAATATCGGTCTGAATCTTTTCGGCAGCTTCAAGCGGAGTAGAGTAGAAGTAGTGAAGTCCGCTCATATCAAGGTAAGCTTCATCAATAGAAACCTGTTCTACCACAGGAGCATATTTCTTTAAAATAGTGATGAAAGCTTTGGAATATTTGTGATAAAGAGGGAAATTCGGTTGAAAACTTTGTAAAGTAGGACATTTCGTCAGAGCATCGGTAACCGGTTCTCCCGTATGAATACGAAAACGTTTAGCAGGAAGCGACTTGGCAAGAACAACTCCTTTGCGCAAAGAAGTATCGCCACCGATGATCGATGGGATTGTTCGGATATCTGTAGAAGCACCATTTTTAAGCTGGTGGACAGCCTCCCAGCTTAAATAGGCACTATTTACGTCAACGTGAAAAATGAGTCTTTCTTTCATAAGTGAAAATCCTTTGTATTGTAATAATTAGTTTTCTGTCTTTGGCGGGGGGAATAAATATTATGTTCCAGTATGTCTCTATTTTAACTACCATGAGAATGATGCTAAAAGATGTATATGCTATTTACATTTCAATATATTTCCTGTCTCATTCCGTCATTAATGGTATTCCTATTTTGGTTGCTATCTCTCTTAACTTTTCTAATGTATAGCCTGTATACTTTTCTATTTTTTCAATCGGTTCTCTTTCCTGTATCATCATCTGCGCCATAGATAGAGTTCTTTCCTCTTTTCCTAATTCTATGCCTTGTTTTATACCTTGTTTAATTCCCTGCTCTACAAGAGCCTTGCTTAAATTACACATCTCCTGCACCTCGCTTTCAAATTCTACTGTCATCGCTATCTCAAATTCATCATTTAGTCTCTGCTTTTTCTCTTCTGGTGTTGTCGTCGCAGAGAACAATACATTCAGTAAATCTAGTATCTCTAAATCACTACTCTTATCTGCATCTCCCAGATTGAGAACTACTACCTCCATCAAATCATAATTCTCCTCTTTTGTATAGGATTCTCCGTAAATTATATCCTCTACCGTGTGATATTTAAAAATTCCATTCTTTCGTTTTTTCGCCGGATCTGGACAAATCCATATGCTGTAGACTTTTTCTAGCTTCTCATAATGTTCATTTGTAAATACAGTTCCATATTGTTCGGAAACCATTCTTCCACAGTAATAAAATCCTCTCTTTACAATTGGGTATCCTGGCGTATCATCTAACTGTATTTCGAGGTTAAGGATCAAACGAACTATTTCGTTACTCTTTGGCAGAAAGGCCGGAAGACGAATATCATAATATATTGTATGTTCCTGAATCGAGTTGGATTCCGTATTCATGCCTTCCACTCTTTTGTCTCCATCCAGTTTGTCATTCTTATCTAATTCATCCTGATGTACTGCATAGGTTGATACCTCGGCTTCTTCTTTTAAGCAGTTATCACAGATATACTGCACTCCGTATTGTGAAAATTCTTTTGTACAGGATTTTAAAATCCACGCTATGATTGCCTTATAGCTCAGTAATTTCTTTGCACATTCATCGTACTTTGCACGATTCTCTGCTATGTCAATTGCCTGTGCTAAACCTGTCTGACGAATCATCAAAACACCTCCAAATTATCACATTACCTCTTTGCTTCTCACGCTATCGCATTATTTATAAAAAACTTTGTTTCTAAGTTAGTCTTTAAACAAATAAATAGCATTTCGATTATATTATCACATATTTTCCTATTTTTGTTGCTTTTCTGACGAATTATGCTGATTTCGTGATAAAGTAAATTGTTTTATGAATTTAAAGCGATAATATGATGATTTGATATTAAATTGTTTGCTCTTATCTTTCCAATATGTCTCTATTTAAATCCGCAGGATGAAGACATGGAGCGGCTGGAACTGAATTTACATTCCAATATGTCCCTATTAAATTATACAATTCATCTCGCTACCTACATTTCATTTAGATTTACATTCCGATATGTCCCTATTTAAATTCTCAACAGCCGATGTTGCCTACTTTGCAAAAGGAATTTACATTCCAATATGTTTCTATTTTAATCCATCGCCCGAATTCCCGCTTCTTTTCTACCTTATTTCCCCACTTTCTGTTGACCAGCCAAAGTTTACAAATATTTTACCATATCTCCTTCATTAATTCTACGAAAGAGAAACAAAATCACCTATTTTTCATGTTTGTAGAATTCTGTCGATGTACGGGCATTTTTACATTATCGGAGGGCGACAGTTTAAAAATAGTAGGAACGGAGTAATAGATTTCTTGTTAAGCATAGAAGGAGAGAAGTAGCCAAGGACAGGCGTTTAAAAGTATAAGTAGTAACCTAAAATTTGAATAACCTCTCCAATTTATCAAAGACAGGAAATAAAAAAATAGATATATAGTATCTGTGACTTTGGAGCAAGCGAATAATGCGGGTAAGCATTATTCGTGCAGTGATATGGAACAGATACTATATATCTTATTTTTTATTTCCGTCTTGTTTTTTTAAAATCTAGAGAGCAATTAATCCTCTTGTTTCAAATTCTTCAGCGCATCTTCCTTCCACTCAATCGCCTGTTCTAAACACTCAATCCTCATAAGCCTCTTCATGGTTTTCGGAGTGAAGCTCCCGATAAATCTCCCCGATTTTATAAGTAGCAGAACGAATCTCTCGTTTATCCTGGCGAATCTGGTCTTTTAATTTTAAAATCTCAGCGGTATTTTTTGATTTATCCATTGTAACCTGGCTGGCAGTCATAAGGTTTTGTTTTAAGGTGTCAAAAAAAGCCATAGAAGTGCCTCCTTTGTCAACTACCCACGACCTAAAGGTCATGGGTTTGTAACTGCCCAGTCGTACTAACGGCTTACACCTCCGACCTTTAATCCCCGATAGATATTGCTATCTAAAGTGGCGTTACATCATAGGGTGA
>NZ_ACEP01000018.1 GCF_000173975.1 Anaerobutyricum hallii DSM 3353 | reverse complement strand
AGACTCTCTTCGGGGGCGTCTTTTTGCCTGCGGCAAATTCCTATTTAACAATCACTCATTGTTTTTCCTGCTCCAGTTAATCCCTCGAAGTCTTTTACAAAGTCATCAACAGCGGAGGTGATTGCCTGATTTTTTACAAGTCCTTCAATAATATCTGGAGCGATTGTGGAAGCTCCGATTCCGTATTCGCATAATTCAAGTACCTGCTGGGAGTTTTTGAAGCTTGCAGCAAGAACTTCTGTTTTTAAGTTATTGTTTTTGAAAATATCATGAATCTGTTTTGCTACCTGAATGCCGTTGAATCCCATATTGTCGATACGGTTTACATATGGAGCTGCGTAGGATGCACCGCATTTTGCAGCAAGATAAGCCTGCATTGGAGTATAGATAGCAGTAGCAGTAATGTTGATATTTTCTTTGGCAAGAGCTTTCATTGCCTTGAAACCTTCCGGGATAGATGGAACTTTTACATAAGTATTGGCACCTAATTCTTTTACGATACGGTGTGCGTCATCTACCATACCGTCTGCATCTTTGGCTACAACCTGTACATGAAGTTCAGCTTCCTCGCCGATAAAGCTGCGGATTTCTTTTAATACTTCAAAAGGCTGTCTGCCACTTTTGGCAAGGATAGATGGGTTTGTTGTCACTCCATCTACAGGATAGTATTCATAGATTTTTTTAATAAGGTCAATGTGTGCATCGTCAATGATTAATTTCATGGTAATATTCCTTTCTTAGATAATTTGTTTGGTAGATTTCTCTATATAATTTTTATTAATTCTTTAATTAGTTTGATAATTGCTTTAAGATAGTCAACAATCCCCAATGATTGAGAATCATGGAAATACACATTATTAATAAAGATTATAAAGCCTGTTCTGTTCTTCCAATAATATCGTCCTGTGTCTTTTTAGAAAGTACATTGAAGAAGGCACTGTATCCGGCAACACGTACAATGAGGTCTTTATGTTTTTCCGGATGTTTCTGTGCGTCAATCAATGTTTCTTTAGAAACGATATTGTACTGTACATGATAGCCGTGTAAGCGATTGAAGAATGTACGAATTAACATTTCTAATTTCTGCTTATTTTCTTCGGTAGATAACATCTGTGGTGTCATTTTCTGATTAAGAAGAACGCCGCCGGTAATTTTTTCTGTTGGAAGCTTGGAAACAGTTTTGAAAATAGCAGTAGGGCCGTTTTTATCTGCATTATGAGCAGGACTACAGCCCTCTGCTAACGGTTCAAATGCATTTCTTCCGTCTGGAGTAGCGATAGTTCCCATTCCCTGGCCTACATTGGCACTGATGGAAGAAGTTCCGCCATAACGGATTCCGCCAATCGGACCACGCTGGTAGCGAGTATTTGGATATTTTTTAATCTCATCTAAATAAGAATCATACGCCTCTACAACCAGATTGTCTACATAATCGTTGTCATTTCCGTATTTTGGAGCCTCCTCTATAAGCATTTCCTGAATCTTTTTATTTTCAGGTGACTGGAAGTTATCAAGGATTGCATCCCAGAGCTGCTGTTTTGTGATTTTTTTCTCTTCGTAAACAAGCTTTTTGATGGCAGCGAGAGAATCTGCCATATTTGCGATTCCAACCTGAAGTCCGGAAATGAAATCATAAACGGCACCACCTTCTTTGATTGTTTTGCCGCGACCAATACAGTCATCAGTAAGGGCAGAACATAAAACATCTGGGACATCTCTTTCGGAAGCTTTGTCAATGGCATTTTCTACAATAACACTGTAGCGAGTCATTTCACGAACCGTCCTATCCCATGCGGCTAATAAGTCTTCGTAAGTTTCCATCTCTGTAAAATAACCATAGCCTTTTGTAAAACGCTTTTTGCTGGTAAGGTCAACACCGTTATTCATGGCACAAAGAAGAACTCTTGGGAAGTTAATATAAGACATACCAGTACAACGGTAACCCCATTTGCCCGGAACAGCTGTTTCCACACAGCCTATAGCACTATAGTTATAAGCGTCTTCTTCTTTTACACCCCAGTTAATAAAGGAAGGAATGATAATTTCATCATTATTTAATGCAGGCATACCAAAACCAAGCTTCATAACTTCAATACACTCATCAAAAAACTTTTTATTTAAGTTTGCATGGTAGCGAACGGTTAAGTTTGGCTGGGTTAATCTTGTCTGTGCGACTGATTTAAGAACCGTAAAACTTAATTCATTTACCGCATCTTTCTTATCGGTTGTCTGTCCGCCGATTGTAACATTCTGATACATTGGGGAACCGGCAGAACTTAATGTATGCGCCTGGGAACGGACTTTATTTACCGTTAAAGTCTTAATCCATAAACAGGTAAGTAATTCTAATGCAGATTCTTCGCTAAGACTGCCATTTTCCATATCTTTCTTATAATATGGATACATATACTGGTCAAAACGACCATAACTTAAAGAATGTCCGTTAGATTCAATTTGTAAAATAAGCTGAATAAACCAGACTGCCTGTACTGCTTCGCGGAAAGAGGAAGCAGGTTCATAAGGAACTTTGGCACAAATTCTGCTGATTTCTAATAATTCTTCTTTTCTTTTCGCATCTGTCTCAGTAAGTGCCATATCCTGTGCAAGTTTACTGTAACGGTTAGCAAAGGTATGTACGGCATCAATAACGATAAGAACCGCCTTGTAAAATACATTCTTATCAATACTTTCTGGTTTTGTGAAATCAAGAGCTGCTTTTAATTTCTTTGTGCGTTCTTCGTAACCTTTTAAACCTTCAGCTAAGATTCGTTCGTAATTTACCGCCAGATGAGCATCTCCGGCATTGAGCTTACCTTCCATTCCAAAGACACCAGTTTCCATGAAAACACTTACTTCATCAGGAAGAAGAGCTTCTCCTCTGGCACGAAGATTATTGTTTTCCCAGAATGGAGCAATATCACGAAGTTGCTGTTTTGTTTCTTCTGTAATATAGAAAACATCGCCATCTCTTTTTTCAAAAAGGTCAAGCTCATTCATAACAAATTCCATCGTATATTCTGGGAAGATAGGTGCATTTTTGTTCTTTGTTGCCTGATTGCCTGCGATTAAGGATTTATCTTCAATATAAATGCTCATGTTTTCTAAAATCTTTTGTAACATAAGCGCGCGAACCATCACTCGTGGCTGATTTTGATTCTCTTTATAGGCCTGTGTGGCAAGTACGGCACGTTCTGCATCAATATATGGCTTTTCTTCTAATACTTCTTCACGAAAAGCAGCCATTCTATCGGTTAATCGTCCAAAATGTTCCTGATTCTCCATAGTGAAACCTCCTAAAAATTACGTTCGTAAATTGTAACTACTGTGTTTATAAAATTAAATTAACATTAATCCTATTAAATGTCAATATATTTCTTTAAGAAACTGAAAATATTTATGTTCGTAAGTTTTTATGTGGATTTGTAGGAGAAGTTATGCTATAATGACAATATATTTTTACGAAACAAAGTAAATGATAAAAATACTCTTTACTTAACTAACGGAAATATGTCAAGCAGTTAAACAAAATAAATATGTACTGAAAACCTTAAAAATGATTATGAAAAAATATCCAATATAAAATGAAAACCGAGGAGGAATAAAAAAATGAAAAAAGCAGACAGAACAAAAAAAGGAATGATATTTAACATCCAAAAATTCAGTGTAAATGATGGACCAGGAATTCGAACAGTTGTATTTTTTAAAGGATGTCCACTTCATTGTGCCTGGTGTGCCAATCCAGAGAGTCAGTATTCAGAAATGCAGATATTATGGAATATGGAAAAATGTGTCCGCTGCCATCATTGTATGGAAATCTGTCCGAAAAAGGCGATTACTTTCTTTTCAAATGAAATAAAAATAAATCCATATATCTGTAATGGCTGTCAAAAATGCATTGAAGAATGTCCTGCAAGAGCGTTGCAGGCAGAAGGAGAGGAGAAGACCGTACAGGGAGTACTGGACGTTGTTCTTCAGGATAAAGTTTTTTATGAAGAAAGCGGTGGTGGAATTACTCTGTCTGGTGGCGAAATGTTATATCAGCCAGACTTTGCATTACAGCTTCTTTTAGCTGCAAAAGAAGAAGGACTGCATACCTGCTGCGAAACGACAGGATTTCTGAAAACAGAGCTGTTTGCTAAAATAATAGAGCAGGTAGATTATATTCTTTTTGATATGAAGCATTGGAACAGTAAAAAACATAAAGAGGGAGCAGGCATTTATAACGAATTGATACTATCGAATATGACTTATGCCGTCAAAGTTGGAAAAAAAGTACTTCCAAGAATCCCTGTTATTCCGGGCTTCAATGACTCTTTAGAAGATGCAATACAGTTTGCCGCAACTTTAAGGAACATAGGAATTACCACCTGCCAGCTCCTGCCATTTCATCAGTTCGGTGAAAATAAATATGATTTATTAGGAAAACATTATGCCTATAAACACCAGCCATCTCTTCATAAAGAAGATTTAGAAGAATATAAAGATACCTTTATAAAAAATGGAATTAAAGCATTTTTCTAAAAAACACCTTTGTTTTCTTTCGTTCGTAAATAAAATGCATTGAAAATTTACGAATTTCTTAGTATACTATATTTAACGGACGAAAATGTGGAAATAGATTGTAGAGTATCAATGAATTAAATAACGGAATTACCAAAATGAAAGGATTCATTTATGAAAAATAGAGGTAATAAAATATTAGAATTATTGACAAAAGATAATAAAATAGAGGTTTCGCACCTTGCAGAAGAACTAGGTGTTTCCCAGGTGACAATGCGAAAGGATTTGGATACACTAGAAAGCAAGGGAGTCATCAAAAGAGAACATGGATTTGCCCTTCTTTGTAGTACGGATGATATTAACGGAAGAATTGCCTATCATTATGAAGAAAAAAGAAAAATAGCGCAGAAAGCGGCAGGATTGGTTTCTAATGGAGATACCATTATGATCGAAAATGGAAGCTGTTGTGCCTTGCTGGCCGATACACTTACTACAACAAAAAAGGATTTAACGATTATTACAAACAGCGCATTTATTGCAGAATATATTCGTGGAAAATCCAATTTTCAGATTAATCTTTTGGGTGGTATTTATCAGCAGGATTCTCAGGTAATGGTCGGCCCGATGATTTTACAGTGCGTGGAGAATTTCTTTGTAGACCGCTTCTTTATTGGAACAGATGGCTATTCTACGAAGATGGGATTTACCAATCAAGACCAGATGCGTGCACAGGCAGTAAGAGATATGGCAAGACAGGCAGAAGAAGTGATTGTTTTGACCGAAAGTGAGAAATTCTCTAAACGAGGAATTGTACCTTTGAACTTAAAAGACCAGATAAAAGCCGTTATTACAGATAGTGAGATTGACTCTTTTTATGAAGCAGAATTAATAAGTAAAAGGATTCAGGTAATTAAAGCCTAAAAAATGTTTGAAATACTCTTATAGTAATTTATATATTTTAGAAATCGAGTAGAACTTTTTTGTAATTCAATTATTGAGTACTTCATTAAAGAGAATTCTGGAAGGAGATTTACTATGGGAATTTATTTAAATCCGGGGAATGCATCTTTTCGTGGAAGTTTACGTTCAAAAATTTATGTAGATAAGAGCGGTTTGATAGCTAAAACAAATGATGTTATATGTACAGAACAAAAATATGTTTGTGTCAGCGAAATGGCTATAATAATAGTATGACTGTTTTGTATAAAATTATAAGATTATGGAGCGCTTAGACATGAAGAATAATTCAAGTTCAAAAAAGACATCATATATTACCAGAGGAGCGATGATTCTTCTAACAACAATTTTAATCATATTATTTTTCTGTATCATGCTATTAGTCAGCCAGATTCAGGGAACGGCTAGGATTGTCAATTATGCAGGATTGGTGCGTGGTAAGACGCAGCGTATTATCAAGCTTGAAGATGCAGGGCAGCCACATGATGAGATGATTGACAGTGTTTCTTCCTATATAAAAGGACTTCGTTACGGCAGTGATGAGTTGAATCTTGTCCGTTTGGAAGATAGGGCTTTTCAGAGTAAAATGCAGGAACTGAACAGCTATTTTAAAGAATTATGTGAAGAAATCCAGCGCGTCCGTGAAGTTGGGTATGAAAATACAGCAATTATCGATAAGAGCGAGCATTTTTTTCAGATATGCGATGAAGCTACAGGTTTAGCAGAAGCATATTCTCAAAGAAAGGCAACCGCTCTCAGTCAGTTAGAGACAATTGTTTTTGTGGACATAGGTGGACTTGTTATTTTAATTGCCCTTGAATTGATAAAGGCACTTCGCTATGCGGCCCAGAATCGCATTTTGCAGAGTAAAGTGTATTTAGATGAGGCAACGGGACTTCCTAATAAGAATAAATGTGAAGAGATTCTTAATGCTTCGGACCTACTTTCAGCACAAGATGCAGTAGCCATCTGTGTTTTTGACTTAAATAATCTTCGAAATATTAATAATAATTTAGGACATGATAAGGGGGATGAATATATCCGTTCCTTTGCAGTACAGTTGCGTATTGCTGTTGCAGATGAGTATTTTGTTGGACGTGATGGTGGTGATGAATTTATCGCTGTCTTAAAAAATGTCACTCGTATGCAGGTGGAAGAATGTCTTAGAGATATTCGGGAACAGGCGGCAAAATATTCAAAGGAATACCCAGAAATGCCAATCAGTTATGCAGTTGGTTATGCAATGTCGCAGGATTTTGAACAATCTACCATGCGGGAATTATTCCGTTATGCAGATAAAAATATGTACATTGATAAGAATCGTGCCAAAATGGAAGAGGCCGCAGAAGAAAAGCGGATGAATCAGCGACTACTGGCAAAAGTAAAGGAGATGGGATATCAGTTTTCTGACTGTCTTTATTGTGATGTATTTATGGATCAGTATCGTGTTCTCCGTGCAAGTAGTAAATTTTTCCTTGCAGAAGATGGAAGTTATTCAGGTGCAGTAGAACAGATTGTACATAAACTGGCAACAGATTCCACGAGAAAAAAGATGTGGTCACAGCTTCAGATTGACTATTTAAAAGAGCATATGACAGAGGAACAGCCCATTCATGAAATCTCATATAAGTATACAGAAGAAGATGTCACGATACATGGCCGGTTAACCGGTATTTTTTGCGATACTGGAAGAGATGGAACTGTACATCACTTTATTTTGGGTTTTGAAGTATTTCATGACAGAAATGTTGCCGCTTCCGATGAGAAGTTACAGCTCACACAATACTATGAACAGATGAAGCAGGCAATTCTTGAAAATGGAAATTATGTGGAAGCATTATTAGATACTGCCGAGGCAGTATACACAGTTGATTTTACACATGATCGTTTAGAAAAGATTTTTTATCATTCAGAGAGTGCACGAGAATTTGATTTAAAGATTGTTCTGCCTTGTTCTTATGATACCTATTGTTTAAAACAACGAGAATTTATTACGAAAGATACCATGGAGAACTATCGTATTGTAGAAGCTTCTGCAAAGTTGTTAGGACGTTTTTGTAGTGGAGAAAAACAGGTAACTGTAGAATATCGGGAAAGAGGACAAAACGGCAAATTAATTTGGCTGCAAAAAACTGTGCTAATGTCTCAGGATACTGTCTATGACAGTGAACTTCAGGAAGAGACAAAGGTAGTCCATGGAATTATTCTATTTAAAGATACATCGGTATTCCATGAAAAGGAACAACAGGAAAAAGAGCGACTTCAACTTGCTTTTGAAAAGGCAGATTCTGCAAGTAAAGCAAAAACAGAATTTGTCAACCGTATGAGTCACGATATTCGTACACCAATTAATGGAATTATGGGAATGCTTGATATTATTCGTAAAAATAAAGAAAATCCAGCGAAACTCGAAGAGTGTCTTGGTAAAATTCAGCTGTCTGCTGGTCATCTTATGGCACTTGCAGATGACGTTCTTGATATGAGTAAATTAGAATCCGGACGACTTGTATTAGAAGAAGTTTCTTTTGATTTATTACAGCTTATGGCAGATGTAACTTCTCTGGTAAATGCACAGTTACTTGAGATGAAGCTGTCCCACCATACATATCGAAAGAATTTAAAGCATACGATTTTACTTGGAAGTCCAACCCGACTTCGTCAGATTATGCTGAACTTATTCAGCAATGCAATTAAATACAATAAGGTAGGAGGAAAAATTGATACCTACGCCAAAGAAATTTCTTTTGACGGAATTACAGTCTGGTATGAATTTAAAATAAAAGACAGTGGTATCGGCATGAGTGAAAAGTTTGTAAAAGAAGAATTGTTTGACATTTTCACGCAGGAACAGACGGATGCTCGGACACACTATAAAGGAAGCGGGCTTGGTATGTCCATTGTAAAACAACTTATTAAAGCAATGCATGGAACAATTGAAGTAAAAAGTACACTTGGAGAAGGTACTACATTTGTTTTTTCTAGCTGCCATTTAAAATAAGTGAACAATCAGGAACGAAAATAGAAGAAAAAATACTCATTCAATGCAGAAAAAGCAGCAGGTAAAATGTACACAGATACACAGGAAAGGGAATCTTCTGTTTCTTCTAACGGTGAAGAATCTGCACAAAATAATCTGAACGGAATCAATATTCTCTTAGTAGAAGACAACGATTTAAATATGGAAATTGCAGAATTCTATTTATCTGATCGTGGAGCAATGATTGAAAAAGCATGGAATGGCCAAGAAGCTTTAGATAAATTTACATCCTCCGCTCCAAATACTTACGATATAATACTCATGGATATTATGATGCCGGTAATGGATGGCTTAGAAACCTGTCGAAAGATTCGTACTTCCAACCATCCAGAAGGGAAAAATATTCCGATTATTGCAATGACAGCTCAGGTTTCACAGGAATGTATGGACAAATGTCAGCTTGCTGGAATGAATGGCCATCTGACAAAACCAGTCACATCAGAGAAATTGATAAAAACAATAATGGAGTTTACTATTTAATTCATTAGACAAACTACAGACGAAG
>NZ_ACEP01000019.1 GCF_000173975.1 Anaerobutyricum hallii DSM 3353 | reverse complement strand
GCCTTTTTCATTTTCGTCTGTTAATTATCTAATAAGCCGCCTATCAACTGTCTGTCAAATGGTTCATCAACCACCAAATCAACTATTCCCCACATGTTGGGCAATCGTCTGGTGCAAATTTTTCTTTATCGTACTCGATTCCATTCTTATCGTAGTAGTCTTTTACAGCAGCCTTTACAGCTTCTTCTGCTAATACGGAACAGTGAATCTTGTGTGTTGGCAGTCCGTCAAGGGCCTCAACTACAGCTTTATTAGATAATTCTAAGGCATCATCAATAGATTTACCTTTAATCATCTCTGTTGCCATAGAGCTGCTGGCGATTGCGGAACCGCATCCAAATGTATTAAACTTTACATCTTCAATGATACCGTCTTTTACTTTGATGTACATCTTCATGATGTCACCACATTTTGCATTACCTACTTCTCCGATACCGTCTGCATCGTCCATTTTCCCTAAGTTTCTTGGGTTACGGAAATGATCCATTACTTTTTCACTATATAACATGTTTCTTTTCTCCCTTCTCAAGTTCTTCCCAAACTGGTGAAATGTTTCTTAAATAAGAAACGATTTCCGGAACTTCTTTAATGATATATTCAATCTGTTCTGGTGTATTCTCTTCACATAATGTAAGACGGAGTGATCCGTGTGCAACTTCGTGAGGAAGTCCGATTGCTAATAATACATGGCTAGGGTCAAGAGAACCTGATGTGCAGGCACTTCCTGAAGAAGCCTCGATTCCCTTTTCATCAAGTAAAAGTAAAAGGGATTCTCCCTCGATTCCTTCGAAACAGAAGTTTACGTTACCTGGAAGTCTCTTCTTAGCATCACCGTTCAGACGGGAATGTTCAACCTGTGAAAGGCCTTCAATTAAGCGGTCTCTCATAGCAGAAATCTTTGCCATGTTCTCATCTAAGTTTGCTACAGCTTCTTTTAATGCTGCTGCCATACCAACAATGGCAGGAATATTCTCTGTACCAGCTCTTCTTCCTCTTTCCTGTGCGCCACCTTCAATCAAGTTAAACAGTGGAACACCCTTTCTAACGTAAAGGACACCGATTCCCTTTGGTCCGTGGAACTTATGTCCGGATAAAGATAACATATCAATGTTCTGTGCGTGTACGTTCACTGGAACATGTCCAACTGCCTGTACTGCATCTGTGTGGAATGTTACTTTCTTTTCTTTACAAATCTTTGCAATCTCATCTATTGGCTGTAATGTACCAATCTCATTGTTCGCATACATAATAGTAACTAATGCTGTATCTTCACGAATTGCCTTCTCTACGTCAGCAGGATCAACAATTCCGTCTGCTCCAACATCAAGTAATGTTACTTCAAAGCCTTCTCGCTCTAACTTCTTAAGAGTATGGAGAACGGCATGATGTTCAATCTTTGTGGAAATGAGGTGTTTCTTACCCTTCTTTGCTCCAAAAAGAGCAGCAGAACGAATAGCCTGGTTGTCTGCTTCGCTTCCGCCGGAAGTAAAGTAAATCTCATTAAAATCTGCACCTAATGCTTCTGCAACATCTTCTCTTGCTTTCTGAAGCACTTCTGCAGCACGCTGTCCGGTAGAATGCAGGCTGGATGGGTTTCCAAATACCTCATTCATGCACTTTGTCATCGCATCTATCGCAACAGGACTCATCTTTGTAGTTCCCGCATTATCTGCATAAATATACATAAATTCACCCTCTTCTTTCTAAATCCTATCTAGTGTATAGGAATTATATCTTGAAAATCCTATCTTGTCAATAGGATTTTATTAAAAAGATACCGCTATTCTTGTTTTTTATCATGTACATAATTTCCGAAAAAATACTTCTTAAAATACTTTCTGTCTCTCTTATATTACTTTTATATCCATACGCCATCATAATTTTTACATAAAAAACAACCTCATAAAAATACTGGAGAACCAGGTTAAACCCGACCCTCCAGCAAATCCTCAAGCGTCACTGTCTCTAAATAATCATCAATAATCCCATCCAGTTTCTGCCACATCGGAAGAGTAATACAATATCCTGCCTTTTCGCAGGTTACTTTCCCACCCTCTAAGCAATTGACAGGAGCCAATGTTTTTTCTGTCAGCTTTAAAATAGAACCGATTGTGTACTCAGACGGCTTTCGCGCCAGACGATATCCTCCTTTTTTCCCGCGTCCACTTATAAGCATATTGCCTTTGTGAAGCAGGCTCACGATCATCTCTAAATACTTCATGGATATATTTTGATTCTCCGCAATTTCTTTTAACGGAATTAATTCTTCTCTGTCATTCTGTGCTAAATAGATCATTACACGAAGTGCGTAACGGCCTTTGGACGAAACCATCATAATTCGCCACCTCCTAATTCCTAATAATATACTAGGAATTAAGAAATAGCAAGCACTATTTTTAATGCAATAAACTTCATAAAGATTTTCAGCAAATGTATAAATGAGCTTTATGCAGACAACTCTGGCTTTCTTCCATAAATATTTTTCAATACTTTAACCAGTACTTTTTTCTGTACTGTCCCATACTCTGACGTCTCAGGTATAACATATGCGCTCTTTTCTCCACAAGCTGACGAAATAGAAAATGTTGCCAAATTCTGAAGATTTGATGCAAAGTTCGCCATCATAACATCAGCTAACTTATCAGAAACTTTCTGAACCTTCCAGCAATTCTTTGCTTTCACAAAACGAATTGTAACTGTTTTTGTCTTAAAACGATTAAACTTTGTATCTTTCTGCGATTTGTCAATAATTCCATTTACCAGCTTTATAACCTGCTTTTCTGACATGGAAGATAAATTATCAAGCTTTCCATCTGCCATATAATAAAATGCATTCATACAGAAATTAAATGTAAAATCCTCGCAATTCACATAGCGGAACTTCACTTTCACATCTGCCTTATTGCCCTTTTTCTTTGTGGAAATGATACGATAACTCATCTTACTGGCGCATTTAGCAAAATACTTTTTACCACTCGGAACCATGTAAAATGCCGACACAAGCTGTCCACCTTCTCCCCAGTCCTTCACATAGCGGTTCATTCCTTTGTAGTCAAATTCTTTCATCTCTTTGAAAAATGCTTTCTCAGAAACTTTCAGGCTTTTGCCTGCTGCTTCCACATTCTGTGCTGGTGCCAGCACAATAAAAAGCATGATAAGAGACATAACTAATGCATGAATTTTTTTCATAAGCTTCTCCTTTTTCTCTCTTTGGGCCGTAAAAATCAGCCTTTATTCAATGCAAGATTGTGACAGAAGTCCTCACAGTAAACAAAACAGGTGTACGCCAACTTTTATTCAATATACGAAGCCTCTCCATATCAAACATTGTCTTTGCTGTTTATTATAACATATGCCTTTCTTCCTGTTAATTACAATATATCATTTGTAATATAAATTTAATCTTTTTTATATTTCTATAATTA